>JAHLWV010000033.1 GCA_019057735.1 Promethearchaeota archaeon
TATACGACGACGAAATACCTCCTGTTCCGCTTGAAGATTATACACCAATGGAGATAGAGGAAGACGAAAGTATACAAGAGCCTGAAATCGTCCAGGGACAACCAATACAAGAAACTATTCCTTCGCTCGAGGACCTACCTCCTCCCGATTTTAATGTTGATTTTGAAAAAACTGCTTCCGAGTATGATACTGAGTTTGTACTCGATAAGGAATCCGAAGCTTTCGAATCTGTTCTAAAAGACTTAGGTTGGGACGAAGATGATGATTAGCTCAAACTCTAGGTAAATCTCATTTACTATTTCTTAAAATTTCAAAGTCAATTTAGTCTACATTGCGCAATAATTTTTCTAAAAATTTTTTATTTTGATTTTATATCAAAAAACATTAAATAAATTCTTCTCTATATAGAATTAATCTTATCAAAATAGATTAAAAAACAAGTCGTGAATTTGAATGAGCGATACAAATGTATTACAAAGAACAGAAAGTACAAGAGGAAAAAAAATAATATTTGGTTCCCCAAGATTAGGAACATCATTAGTATTAGGGATTGAAGGATTTGCGCTTTTTACTCTTTATTTCATTGGTTATAATTTAGATCCATTCTTAATAGGGATTGCTTTAGCTATGGGGTATTTAAGTATAGCAGCAGGACAATTTTTATTGGGATGGATTAGTGATGCTAAATATACTAAAATAGGGAGAAGAAAACCTTATCTTATAATCTTTGGACCATTGTTAGGAATTTCATTTATATTCCTTCTATTACCAGCTCTGGTTCTTCCAGATATGAGCGACAAAAATAGCCTATTCTTTTGGTTATTGATCTGGGATGTTATTTTTAGATTTTGTTATGCGGTCACCACACCTTATCAAGCATGGATGGCAGAAGTATTTCCGGCATCTGAACGTCCCGAAGTGTCTCAAGTCCAAAATACCTTCAATTTCATTGGAAACGGATTAATGGCACTTACAACCCTGCTGGTTTTAACGGGTGTTTTTGAAAAGGTTGCTGCTAATCCAGATGTAATCCCCATCGAATTCCTATCAATTGTCATAGCATTTGGTCTTATAGCA
Source organism: Promethearchaeota archaeon (assembly GCA_019057735.1). The sequence goes on from JAHLWV010000033.1 coordinate 1,078, forward strand.
ATAATAATGTTTATAGTTATCGTCGTAGTTATGCCTACAGAATCAAAATACGCAATAAATTCAAGCTTATGGGAGAATTTAAAAAATACGGTGAAAAACAAAAATTTTATGAAAGTTGTATTAATGCAAGGTATTTCTGGCTTTGGATGGTCGATTATAAGTACTGTAATGCTTACTTATACTGAATTAGTTTTAGGTTTGGGTGGAACTGATTACCTTATTGTTGCGGTTTTCTTTCTATTGAGCATATTTGGATTTTTATTCTTCTGGAGGAAAAGGATAGAAAAATCTGGTAAAAAGCAAACCCTTTTACTAATATTTGCCATTGCGATTATTTTCCTTCCAGTAACATTGTTAGGCTTAATTGAGGCTATACCTTCATTGATACTAGGTTTAATCTTTATAATCGGTGTTGGTTTGATCTTAGGCGGGTGGTATTTATTTCCTTACATAATTTACGCAGATTTAGCCGAGGACGACGAAAAAGCCACTGGAGATCTAAAAGCAGGGATATATACTGGATTTCCAAGTATAATCCTTAACATTTTCCAAGCTATAGGCGTTTTTATCCTTGGAATTATTATGGGATTACCTAATATTACAATTGGAAGTAATACCTTCTCGATAGGGTTAGTGATATGGGGTCCATTAGTTTCTCTAATTTTAATAGTATCTTATGTGTTTACGAAAAAATTCGTAAAACTTGATTTTGACTGGGAAAAAAAATAAATCTATTACTTAAAATCTATTTTTTCTTTTTTTTATTATCAGAAAGACCAATAAAAACAAAAATAATACATTATTATTTAATTAGAATATGACTATTTTTGACAAAGTTATAGAGATTTACCGAGATAAGTATATCTGCTTTCACTGTTTAGGTAGGATGTTTTCCTTATTAGGAACAGATACTACCAATCACGATAGGGGTAATTCTCTTTTACTCGCAATAACAATGGAAAATCACAGAGCTTATTTATCTCAAAAAGACAACTACGATAATGCTAGTCAAATATTAAAATTATTAGCAGAAAAAGCAAAGTATACTCCTGCTCAAAGCGTATTAGAAAAGGAGGGTATTGAATATGATAAACCCGATTTTGCCGAAAAATGTTATTTGTGCAATGATATATTTAACGACACAGATGTTTATGCTAAAAGAGCAGAGGATTACTTAAAAAATGTTGAATTCACTAATTTTCTCATAGGTACTTCCCTTGACGCGCAAATTATTAATAAGGAGGATGTTTTTAAAGCAACCCATAATCTATTAGAAGCTGAATCGTTTAAGAATCATTTTAACAGAGAAGTGGGCAAAGAGCTATCACTAATATTGAATAAACCCGCAGAGTTTAGGATGCCGGATATAACTATTATTTATTCAATAAAGTTTCGTTCCTTCGATTTAACTTTGCTCTTAAGATCTATTTTTATTTACGGTAGATATAACAAATTTGTTAGAGGAATCCCCCAAACTCATTGGGATTGTAGATTATGTAGGGGAAAAGGATGTGAATCGTGTAAATTTACAGGAAAGCAATATCCAACTAGTGTAGAAGAATTAATGAGTCCCAAATTTGTTATTGAAGCTAAAGCGGAAGGTTCAAAGTTTCATGGAGCTGGGAGAGAAGATATTGATGTGAAAATGTTAGGGACAGGAAGGCCCTTTGTCCTCGAATTAATAAACCCTAAAGTCAGAACTTTAGATTTGAAAAAAATACAAAATAAAGTAAATAAAAGTAATAAAAGAAAAATCAAGATAAATGATTTACAATATAGTAGTAAGGAACGAGTTAAAAATCTGAAACTTAGTGCTGAAAACACAAAAAAAGTTTATAATGCCATAGTAATCTCTAAAGAGGCGATTTCAAAAAGTCAGTTCGATGTTCTATTAAAAAAATTGATGATTGTTTACGAAAAACAAAACCTCCAACAAAGAACACCAATAAGGGTATCACATCGTCGCGCTGACAAAATAAGAGAAAAAAAAATTTTTCGAGTAGAAGGCAAATTAATTAAACCCAATGTTTCAGAATTCATCGTAGAAGCTCAAGGCGGAACATATATTAAAGAACTTATAAGTGGGGATAATGGAAGAACAACACCCTCTTTCTCTGATATATTCGGATTCCCTCTAGAATGTAAAAAATTAGATGTAATTCAAATCAAAAAATAAATAAATTATGCTTCATATATTTTCAAAAATTGATTATATTTATCAAAACAATTCAGAATAGATTAGGGAATTAAATTGACATTACACAAAGGCTACCGAAACAAGTCTCGCCAAATACATCGAAAAAATGTAAGAGACAGAGGTTTAGGATCTATTGAGAAATATTTAATTGATTATGAAATAAATGACAAAGTAGATGTTATTACCGATCCTTCTCAGCATAAAAGAGGCTTCCCTCACAGGAGATATCATGGAAAGACCGGGACCGTTAAGGGTATAAGAGGAAGGTGCTACGAAGTTGAAGTCACAATAGGTAATTCAAAGAAACTTCTTATCATTGGCAAAGAACACTTACGAACTAATAAGGGTTCAGCCAAATAACATATTTACCAATTTAAAGGGAGAAAAAATATATGTCTGGACGAAAAATTAGTGAGAAAACTGTTTCTATACCGGAAGTAAAAAAAATCATGGACGCTGTCAAGGAGAAAATCGAAGAAATTGACAGTGAAGAAGGTCTATCTCACTTTCAAGAAATTACTTATAATTATGTTAACAAATTTGCTAAGATGAGTGAAAAAGATGCGATAAAAGTTCAGAAATTGTTAATCGAAAAATACGAAATCGAAGAAAATTACGCAATAAGCATTGTAAACATTGATCCACATACTGTTCCGGAAATGAGAATGATGTTAGAGAAGAGTTTTGCTGGAAAATCGTTAAATGACGAACAATTACAAGATCTTATAGCGCAAATTGAAGAACTTAAATCTTCCTAAAAAAAAATTGCTATATTTTTTTTTCAAAGCATATTAAACAACGAAGAATTTATAAATTCTTATTGTTTTAAATTTTAATGAGCAATCCTTGTTAAAAAAGGAATATATTAAAAATAATACATTATGCATTTCAGGATAGTAAATAATTATAAGAATGGTTGGTATGGAAAGGAATCGGGAACGGGATCGATACAGAAGGCCTCCTCAAAGACCCAGATATCAAAGAAGAGAGCCAAGAAAAAAGAAACAATTCATTAAAAAGTTTCGAGAACTAGTCATCTTAGATTTATTACTCCATGGTCATCCTGAAGAAGATAAACCAAGTTGGTCAAAAACACCAATTGCTCAAGTGCTTACTTTTCCAGATTTTGTATTATATGAAGTTAAATGCAACAGAGATTCAGAGATAAAGATACAAGAAAAAGGATTGTATGAAGCATTTCAGCAACAAAACAAGTTGAGGGAAGTTATAAAAAAAATTAACTATCAAGACCTTACAAATACATCAAAAGCTCTAATTCAGCCTATACTTGAAAAAGAAATATTAAATTACGAGGAGGAATTTATAAACTTCTTTAATAACTCAACTTCCATAACACCCCGAATGCACGCTCTTAAATTATTACCTGGAATAGGACAGAAACATATGTGGGATATACTAGAAAATAGAAGCAGACAAAAATTCACTACTTTTCAAGATATATCTGATCGGACAAGCTTATCGCGTCCAGCAAAACAACTTGCTTTAAGAATCATAAAAGAACTGCAACGTGAGGGAATAAAGTACTATCTATTCTCGAAGACTCAAAAATACGAATGAATGATATGAATAAAAGCGAAGTTCTACTTATCTTAAAACAATTAGGAATTAGACCAAACAAAGAACTAGGTCAAAACTTTCTCATCAATAAAAATACAGTTTCTAAAATAATCTTAGAATCAAGCATTAAAACAACACAATCAATTTTAGAGATAGGGCCAGGTTTAGGAGCACTGACTGAAGATTTGGTCAAAGAATCAGATCAAATATATGCTTATGAAATAGATTCTGTTTTGTTTTCTTATCTTTCAAATAAGTTTTCTAAATATGAAAATTTAAAGCTTTATAACGAAGATATTCTAAAAGCTAAAATTCCTTCGCATGATATTATAATTTCAAATATACCCTATTCTATTACAGGTCCTATATTTGAAAAGATTTTTTATAATCCACAGCCTCCTCGTGGTGTTTTAATAATTGAAAATAGTATTGCCGAAAGACTTTTTAATAGAAAAAGTTATAAATCGTTTTCAAGAATAACTGTTACCTTTAACGCTTTCATGAAACCAGTGAGAAAATTTAAGATTTCAAGATTTGATTTTTTTCCCACTCCTAAAATTGAATTAGCTTTAGTTATTGTCGAGCCTAGAAAGCCAATCGATCAAATGTTATTATCAGATGATGGGAGAACCTTCTTCTTAAAGTTTGTAGCTGGAATAATGCCTTACAAAAATAAAAATATGGCAAATGCTATAAAATATTTCTTAAAAAACGATAAAAATTTTACCTACTCAAAGCAACATATTGAAGATTTTTTACGTGAAAATCATCTAAAAAACGATAAGGTAGCTCTCTTTAGTGTGGATGAAATCGTTGAATTAAGTAAGAAATTTTATTCATTCTTAAACAACTAAATCTCTTCGGACGGTGAAAAATATTACATCTTTCTCAGACCCAATTATTCAGTACATTAAGAATAGCGTCTATCCTCCTTCTGATGATACATATTTAATTATTGATTATTTTAAAAAAAACATAAGCGAAAATTTCTTTGATGGGTTGCCAATCACTACCATTAGAAAGGTTTTAGATATGGGAACTGGAACTGGGGTAATTGCTTTATTCTTTCAAGAGATTAAATTTTTTTTATCGAAGTTTACCGCTAAAATATTTGCATCGGATATATCAGATGCAGCTATCAGATGTGCTACAATAAATGAGAGAATAAATAATTACAAAGATAGCTTAACTTTTATCAAGTCTGATTTATTTAGAAATTTTCCACCAAATCTTCAACACTCGTTCGATATTATTGTTTTTAACCCACCCTATTTACCTTCTATTAATTACAAAGAAAACAATCTCATTCGTAAGAGTAGTGATTCTAATTGGGATGGAGGAGCGCGCGGTTTTGAAGTATTCCTTGGATTTATAAAGCGTGTGAAATTTTTTTTAAATTCAGAACAAAAATATTATATCTATTATATCAGTTCAAGTTTAACAGATTTAAATCAATTAAACGATGAACTTGAAACAAAAGGGTTTCAGAATAGAGTTTTGAATAAAAAGCATATTTTTTTCGAAGATATAATATTGAATCGATTGGAAGAACTTTAAGGTTTGTTAAAAAGGTCTCCTCGTCCTACGCTTTTCTAACAAAGAAACTCCATGAACTTTCAATGTTCTTGTTAAACTATTAAACAGTAGATCGATCTCGTGAGGTTTAAATACTGCTCTTTTATGTGCTTCGATTTGTGGTATTGGTAATCCATAATATTCATTAAGACTAGAGATCGGTAGGAGAATTGAAGATATTAAATCAGCTTTTTCAGAAGCTTCTTCTAAATCACAATTTTCATCCATAAAAAACTCAATTCTGCATGGTGTATCGTAAGCCGCAGTTTTTAAGTAGAAGGCATAAAAATTAAAAGGAAAATAGTATGGAATTTCTTTTTTTATCCCTGTATCCCTTATTTTGTTTACTTCTTTTTTACAATTGAAAATGCAACTTCTTTCTGTTTTCCGCAATACTCTATTGTATAAATCTAAATCAGAAAAGTAATTTAAAATCTGACGATAATTAATTTTTATGAAATCAGATAGATTCGTAACATTAGGTTTTAACATCTGTATGGTCCTTCCTAAAAGATTAGTTAACGCTGAGGTCCGTGTATCTTTTATCGAACCGATCAAAATTATTCCCTTCTCAATGCAAATAGAATACAATTTTTGATATTCTCTTAACAATTTATCGTATCTCTTAGAAATTTCTGAATCTTTAGTAAATATCAGATTTATAGGCATTATTACTACTGACCCATCTAAAATAATTAAATCTACTTCGCTCTTCTTTTCGATTAATTTATTTAAAAGGTTAATTTCCATAAAAGTCATGTCCATCGAAACTTTGGCATCTACTATGTTTTCCTCCCGATTTAAATAATTTCCTTGGACATTATAATTATTAAACCCTGTTAAATCAGGAAAGTACTCAATTCGGGATGATTGGTTTTCGTAAAAATAATACTTTACAGCGATAGCTTTTAAGAAAGAAAAATCTACATTCATGAATTTTTTTACAACAGAACTCCCATCAACACTTACAATGTTTAATCCTCTTATGTTAGATGCCGAAGTTGGCTTTCTAATAAAATTTTCTTTAATATCATAATTTGGATATTTCAGCAATTCTTTAAAATCCAGACTTTCAAGGTTAGCTAAAAGTATTTCTACGAATTTTTTTTTCATTCGTTCGATTCCAATATACTCTTGAGCGAGATTTTTCAAATTTGTTAGCAAAATCTGTTCTTTGGTAAAACCGGACTCAGTGGCGTTAGTTGAGTTTAAAGAACTAGAATTAAGATTAATGTTCCTCTGATTTGATGTATTATTTCTAATTGTCATCAAGATTTGAAATGAAGAGAGGTAATTTTAATAATGAAGAGAGACTAAAATTAATAATTTTTATAATTAGAAACAGTAGATAATCACATTAAAAATGGCTATCGATTTAGGAAAAGATCCGAATATATTGATATTAATCTCGTTTGCTGAAGTTTTATTCATTCTTGTTCCTTCATTAATTGCTGCAAAAATAGAAAAAAAATCACTTCTAGATGAATTAAAAGAAATGGGTTTTCAAAGAAAACCAACAACTTTGAAAAAGATGCTCTTAAAAGTAGTTTTTGGATTATTGATTGGGACCGTTTTCTTTTTCGTCAGCGGATTTATATTATCTTTTTTTGTAAATTATTTAGTCCAAACATTGTTTGGAGCGCAATTTGTAGAGGAAGGAATAAACAGTGCTATCTCTACTACTCCTATTAATCCTACAATAATACAAATAATCATTCTTATAGCAATTCAAATAATAATTGTGGCTCCCTGTGAAGAAAGTTTTTTTCGCGGCTTCGTTCTTAGAAAAAGTTATAAAAAAATGAAACTGCTTTATTCTATCATTTTTTCTTCATTTATCTTTTCCATTTATCATGTTCCTCCTTTCTTCGTTCCTTTATCCACAATATTTACTTTTTTTGGATATTACTTCGTGTTTGGAATTTTTTTATCTTTAACTTTTATCCTTTTTAAGAACTCTCTTCTTCCAAGTTCTATCGCACATTTCACGCTGAATATACTTATCTTATTATTTTGAGTTTAAAAGTGTAATTACGATAGAAGGTTTAAAAGTATTGAAAAATAAATAAAACCATACATTTAAAAAATCATACAAAGATAATTATAATTAAGTCAAACCTATCAATATTAAATATTAGAGTATAGTAAAATAATTATTACCAATAAGGGTTAAGAAATTTGACAGGCTACGATTACACTTGGAAAATAATGATGTTAGGAGACGCTGCTGTTGGCAAGACCTCCCTCACCCTCAGATTCATTTCTGGCTTCTTTTTGGACGACCTGAAATTGACGATAGGAGTGGATTTTTATTCCAAGACTACTACCCATAAAGAGAAAAAGGTAAAACTACAAATTTGGGATTTTGGCGGCGAACAAAGATTTAGATTTCTCTTACATCAATACTGCAAAGGAGCTAACGCAGCATTCTTTTTATATGACATTACTAATCGCTTGTCTTTGGACCATTTACCGGATTGGACTCAAATCATACGAGAACATGCGGGAAATATCCCAATTATGTTAATTGGTTCTAAAGTAGATTTAAAGGAATTTCGAGCTGTTACAAGGGAGGAAGGGATTTTAGCTGCTAAAAAATATAACTTATCTACATTTATAGAATTGTCTTCTAAGACGGGTCAAAATGTTGAGAAGTCATTTGATGTAATAACTGAGATTCTTTTTGAAAAATATAAGACTAGCTTTTAACTGTACACTAAATTTGATTCTTTGGTAACCTATTTTCCTGAAGAGATTAATTAATTTTAATCAATTTATTAGTTGCCAAACTTGCATATTATTCGCACCTCTATTGTTCCATACAAAATAAGGAATTGCTGTAATTTTACTTCGATCGATAGTTGTTCCAGTAATGATATTGACACCCCCTAACAAATCTATTTCGAACTTAACAGTTAAACCCTGATCTTTAGAGATAACTGCGTTAAAAATATCAATATTTTTATTATCTTTTTGTTCTAGACAATAAATTAAGGGACCATATGTTATCGCAACTCTACCTCTGTTATCCTTAATCCTTTGATCACTTTCAACGAATTCGGGTTTCAAATTGAAAGTTATATCCAAAATATCGTTATCTTGCCAAGTTCTTAAAATTTCCACATATTTCCCACGAGATAAGCCTTCACTATACTTTATTCCATTAATTTTTAGCTCTGTATCGATACTCCAATCTGGAATTCTAAGGAATAAAGAGAATTTTTGACTTTTACTCAAAATAAGTTTAATCTTTACATCTCCTCTCCATGGAAATCCACTAATTTGACTTATATTAATCAGATTCGAATCTAAGTCTATCTTAGCATCACTCCCAATATATTGATGAATCCAAATTCCTCTTTCCGAAGTGCTGTAAATATAATCGCCTAAAGAAGCAATAGTTCGAGCTATATTAGGGGGACAGCAGGCACATCTAAACCATTCTCTCCTTTTGTCTTTTCCATACGAAATCAATGGATTATCATAAGTGTATTCTTTACCGTTAATGGATTGACCAACCAACATAGCGTTATATAATAATTTTTCTATCAAGTCTGCATATTTACAGTTGCCGGTTATTTGGAGCATTCGCAAGTTCCACATCATATTTCCAATCGCGGCACAAGTTTCAGAATAAGAATCTTCATTTTTTAAAGCAAAATCTTTTTTAAAACCTTCTGTGCCTTTTTCAGATCCAGTTCCACCAGTAATATACATTCTGGCTTTAACCATTTTCAACCATACTCTTCGAAGGGCTTTTAATAATTTTTTGTCTCCTATTTCAGAATATAAATCGGCCATTCCACAAAATAAATACATCGCTCTAACAGCGTGCCCAACTGGTTCGAAAATTTCCCTTGCTGGAACATTTGATTGAATATAGTCTCCGTTCAAGTTTTCTTTGAAGAGTATTAATTGACTTTTTAGTGTAAGATTCGAAGCCCATTCTGCCACTTCGCTCTTTTCTTCTTCAATAGTATTCTCCCTCGCTATTGATGAGTGAAATTCGTGGTTTTTCTTTTTTGCGAATCCGAGGGTAAAAAGCATATTTAAGTACTGATTAACAGAATAAGTTTTAAAATTCGAAATGTTTCCCCTTCGGTTGACAAATTCCTCTGCTAAATTTAAGTAATTTGCGTTCTCAGTGATTCTGTACAACGCGATTAAAGCCATTTCTATTTCTTCGTGACCCGGAACGCCCTTCCTTTTTCCTCCCAAATAAAGAGATACTAACAAGTTTGCAAATTTAATTGCTACATTTATCATTATTTGGTTTTTAGTAGCATGGTGGTGGGCTATAGCCGCTTGGATCAAATGACCCGCACAATACAATTCATGCATTAAGTATATATTTGTGAACCTTTTTTCTATAAATCTAGTCGAAAAGAACGTATTAATATATCCATCTTTAGTTTGAGATTTCTTTATTAAATCAACAACTTCATTCACTTTTGTTTCTAAGTCAGGATCACTATAAATATTAAGAATATAACATGCTGCTTCAAGCCATTTATATAAATCCGAATCAAAGTAAAATTCTCCTATCTGAACTCCTTTTTTAAGACCTGAAGCAACTCTAAAATTATCTATATGAAAATCTCCCTCTAACATTTGATGTTGATGGTGAATTGATATTTCTCGATTGATCTGTTGTCTTTTTGACCAAAACCTATCGTTGATATTAACATTTACAAACGAAACGGGTTTGAGCTTATCGAAAGGTCGTTTAATAGAGTTAAAAATCATCTTTAAAATATTGTTTTTTTTTAAAAATATAGAAAAAATAATTAAGAATAGAAAATAAAATATTTTAATTATTCAATCCAATTTAGTGAAAATAAAACACGTCTGATTTAACTTATCTTATAGGAATTATTCTCGCACTCCTTGCGGGAATTGTGGTCTACATAGGAACTCTTATTCAAAAATCTGTTATTAATAAACATTCCAATGACCCAAAGTTTATCAGAAGTCTTATTAGAAACCCAATATGGTTCATGGGGCTTCTCCTACAAATTGTCATAGGGGGGCTTGTTTTTTACTTTATAGCCATTATTTTTATAGGACCTGCCCTTGTTCCAGGTCTAATGTCTGTAGGATTAATAGTTCTTGCGTTGGGTTCTGTTAAAATTTTGAAAGAAACATTAGGGAAAGAAGAGATTTTTGGTATATTGCTAATGATTGTTGGGGTTACTTTCCTTGGCCTTAGCGAATTATCAATTGATGTATCTACATTTAATATCCTTGATTCTGGTTTCATTATTAGAATAATTGTGTTTACTATCGTTATTCTTTCTTTAGCAATTATCTTTGAATTTTTTCGTCGAAAACACGAGAAGTATAAAGGCCTGTTAATGGCAATCGAGGCCGGTTTAATTCTTTCTCTGAATACCGTTTGGGCGAGTCCCGGAACTACAGTAGTAACTCATGTAGTTAATGGAATTATAATCGATGAAGAAATTATTTTTGGAATTATAATTGGCATAACTCTTCTCCTAATTGTAGTCATTGGAATCACTATAGGACAAATCTCGCTTAAATATGGGCAAGCAAATATTTTGGTCCCATTAACGAGTGTTCCAATTCAAACTATACCAGTTATCGCATTTTTTACTATATTTCTATCGACGCCCCCAAGTACTCTTGCACTAATCTTCATGATAATTGGGTTCACATTAATTATCATTAGCTCCTTTTTGCTTACTAAAAGACAAACTAAACTCGAGCAATTAAAGAAAGATCAATAAAATAAAAAAAAAGGAGAATTTATTTTTTTCCTGTTAGAAAAGCAATCATGCCATAGATTAAAAATTTCACCAAATAAAAGAAATACTCTTTGAAAAGACCCAATTTAATGAAAAAATTGAAGAACTCTCTTTTAAAGGAAAATAAATCAAAAATAAGATGTTTAAATATAATAAAATTTTATTTGTAATTTAGTTACCTGCTTATTGGTCAATAGAATTCACCAAATAGTCTTATATTAGCATTGATTGACCGATCAACCTTATCATTCGAACTCAATATTTGATCAGATCTAGTGATCTGATATTGCTAGTAAAAAAAATATTTTTTATCAATAAGTATTCTTTTTGTCGACCAGATTTGGGTGAGATAATTAATCGAATAATCTATGATCAACCAACACATTTAAATATAAGAAATTCCAATTTAAATATAATACCAATATAAATTTATAACAAAACTTTAAAAAATTTTAAATTAGTGGAGGAATAAAAAAATGGCTGCATTCGCATGGAGTCCTTTACGGGCTTTAATGAAAAAGGCTGGAGCAGAAATCGTAAGTAGAGCCGCAGTTGATAAGTTAATGGATTATTTAGAAGAATACGCAAAAACTTTAACTGGCTGTGCTTTAGATATCGCAAAACACTCTCGTCGTAAGAAAGTAACGCAAAATGATATGAAAATCGCTATTAGCTTAATTTAAAGCGATTTCCTGAAAGCTTACTATATATACAAAATTTATTTTTCTTTTTTTTATCTTTTTAATCCTACAATCCTAAATTATAGCGTTTTAGAATTGCTCCTTATAATTTACGAAAAAGCTTTCTAATCCGATACAGTAAATTTCATTCTATACTTTCAATTACTTTACCGAGACCACTAAGTTCATTATTATGGGAACATCCCTCGCATTCTGATCCCCCGCCACAATTTTTTTCTGCTAAGTTCATGCTAATTAGAATATCCCCAAAATTCCTGAATGGACCAACAAATCCGTGAAAATCTTTCAGAATAGATTCATAGTTTCGATTAAAGATTTCAGCAATTCTTTGAATTTTGAAATTTATTTCATCTTTATCATCATCAACATCAGTGACGATTACATAAAAGATGTTGGGATCGATTATATCTTTATAAAAATGAAGTGCGATTTCTTCAAAGTTCAAAGATTTTATCGCAGTACCCGTAATTTCTATAGAAAGTTGTTGAAGAGCGTAAAGATAACTCGAAACAAGATTAATGTCCCTACCAAATGAGTGACATTGACCAAAATTTTGGGTTACTAACACAATCCCTGCTTTAAAAACAAATAAATTCTGTATCAAAAGTTTTCCTATTTTATTTAAATCCCTAAGTTCAGAATCCAGATAAGAGATATAAATCTTCATTTTATATTTTATCAAAAAAAGCTAAGATATTGATTATACTAATCATCGATCATCCTTCGATGTCCATTAGGGCATTCACCGTAAGTACAATCGTAAAAGCCATCATCGTATTCTTCTCTTGCCTTAAAATGTTCCCAACAATATATTTTATCACATTTAGGACAATAAGCGTCTAAACCCTCCTGAGAATGATATTTTTGCATGAATTGATGAACTTCTAGTAGATTTTCATTTTTCAGGATATCAAATAACTCATATGCGAGATCCTTTCTTAATGATCTACTATGCGTGATGCCCGTGTAAATAAGTGATTCATGTTCATCGAATCGACCAACACCAATTCGGTATACGACGGAAATTTGACCGCAGACAGAACAAAGTAGGTGATACACTGAATCAGATACCTTAATGATTCTTGTTAAAGGTTTAATAATTGGTATTAACATTTCGAATTCAAAATAAAAAGCGTTCCAGCATTTTTCAAATCGACTTTCAACTACTTTTATAAGACTAAATACAATTTCTTCTTTAAAAAATTGTAATTCGCTAATAGATTTAGCTAATCGACCTCTTGCCATGTGTAAAAAGTGTCTAGAATTATCTAAATGCTTTAATTTTCCTATTGAAACCATGTTATTTAGTAGTTCCCAAGCTGATACGGTAGCAGAGTAAACACCTTTTACATCTGAAATCCATAAGTTTTTAGTTACCTCATCCAATTTCTTACGGGAGTTTAAAAAATCTATGATACCATCCTTTATATCCTCGAGTTCTTGGATATGAACTCTAATCTTCCAAATTCTCTTTAATACAACTCTTTTATCGTTTAACATTTTATCGTCACTCATAGGCAAGGTACCTAGTCGTAATCAATTAAAAAAAATCCAATGTCTTACAATTTAATTTTTGTTTCGATGGTAGCTTTTTCTGCGTAAAAGAATCGGCCTGATCCCATAACATCCACGTGTCTAAAAGTTATCTCGTGGAAACTAAATTGTTGAGACTTAATTTGATGTTTTAGTTTTAATGTCTTCATTTGTTGTTTGGAGTAAGACTCAGTAACTTGTAGTATTAATTTTCCTAATTCCGAAACTAACAAATCATCTTCCGAAGGATAGTATTGGTCTACATCTGCTCCAATCGCAACATTCCCCTTCC
>JAHLWV010000220.1 GCA_019057735.1 Promethearchaeota archaeon
ACTCAATACCTCAACCCTTAACCCTGTTATTAGATAAATACATCTCCTCTTTTTATATTTTTGAACGTCTCGGTTTCCGATTTTCCTTCTTTTTACATATTTTCTCTTTTTGAATTAAGAAATCGTATTTTTTTTTTATGAAGTAGTATTCCTATTCGAATTAAAAAGTCTGAATATATTTATAAAAAACTAGTCTATTAATTAATAAGAAGAATTTATTAATTGAGTTGAGGTTGGAAATGGTTAAAACAATAAAATTAAGAAATGGGTCAGAGGTAGAATTTGACGATAAAGCACCCCAAACTCTTTTTGAAATAATAATCAGCGAAGTTTTAATACCCAAATATAAGGATAATAAAGATTGGAACTTAACCATAAATATTATTCTTGAAGAGATCAATGTACTCATCTCCAAATATGAGTTAGAACCTAAGTTAAAATTAGGACTTTTAAACCAAGTAGAAACGCATTTGGATAAAGACATTGAGGAATTAACTGGCTGCGATAAAATTGAGATACTATTCATGAATATGGATGATTATGTTGAAGATATTGAGAAACTAATGGTCGCAGGTAAAGATAAACAAGATTTACGTCATGCTATGGCAAATTTAATCTTTCCACTTACCGTTTTTGAATTAGGAGAACTTTTTATATACCTGGGAAGAAGAGCTTTTTTAAAATAAACTTTTATCAATCAATTTATGTATTAGATTCTTAGTATAGTAGCTGTACTTTACTTATTTGATAGCGTTGTGATAGGTCGCGACTGTAAAATGTATAATTTGTTGTTTTCTATTGCCCATTCAACATCTTGTGGATAGTTAAAAAGTTCTTCAACCTTTAAGCCCAATTTATGAAGTTGTATAAGTTGCGATGAATTTAAAGAACATTGTTCTTGAATTTCTTTTTTAGTCTCAATAAGAATAGTAGACTCGCCTTTGGGATTAGCAACCGAAGTTTTCTCTTTTTTTCCTATCGAAATTTTCAAAACATCGCCTTTGCCTTTCTTAAGTATTATCATATCGGGAATTACTGAATTGTTGGTGATTGTTTCACTAAGACCCCAGGTTGAATTAATCATCATTTGGTCTTTATTGTTGTTGATTACATTTGCAGTGAATAATACGCCTGAAACTTGGGGCTTTACCATCTTTTGAACTACAATTGCCATTTCTAAATTCAAAGGAGTAATATTAAATCCCCTTTTGTTTAATTGTAAAAGATATAATAGAACTTGAGGAGAAAATAAAGAAGCCCAACACTTTTTTATTGATAAAATGATTTCTGGAATACTTCTAATATTAAGAAAAGATTGAGCTTGCCCAGCGAACGAAAAACTATCTGAGTCTTCATAATTAGCCGATGATCTAACTGCATAAGATTTTAGCTCGTCGTTATCTGCAAATTCTTTGATATGAATTTGCTGTATCTCAGAGATTATATTTGATGGCATTTCAGAAGCTAAGAATAAATTCGTGATCTTTGTTGAAATTTCAATTACTTCTTTTGAGTTATACTCTTTCGCAAAAATTTCTTTAATTATAGGCTTAATGCATGCTTCTTCAAGGAACCGTGTGAAAGCTTTAGTACTTATAGCATACCCGGGAGGGACATTTATCTTATTTTTAATTAATGTAAAAATGTTAGATGCTTTTCCTCCAAAAAGACGGGTATCCTCTTTACCTTCTTTTAAACTGGTTATATATTCCATAATGTGACTGTGAAAATTTTGTTATTGTTAACCAGAGACTTAATCCTCAACATATAATAAGCCTTTATCCTCTCCATCGTGCGTAATTTTTACTTTTTTATCGATTAGCGATGTTATCTCATTAGTAGAGACTTTAATTCCCATGATGCAAGGGATTCCAAACTCTCTCGAGATAATAGCTAGGTGGGAACCAGCCCCACCTGTAGTACAAATAGTGCCAGCTAGATCTGATAAAATAGGGCCTAGCGTTGTTATCCCTGCATCGTGTACTAAACATATTTTACCTTTAGCTTTATCAAACAGATCGATCACGTCTTCAATCTTAGTAACATAGACAAGATTTCCTGTAACCTCTGATTTAGATGAGCATGACAAGCCTTCACCAACTTTTCTCATATAAATAATTCCCGTGTGGTAATTTTTTTCTTAGTGTTCAATAAATCAAAATCTTAAATATTGTAATTAAATGTATTTAAAAAACTTAAAACTATTTCATAGATTTAAATAGAATTAAGTTTAAAATTAAATATAAAAGGATAGATTTTGAAGGATTAACTTATGGACATTAAAGAAGCAAACGAATTAATAGCTCATGCTTCCGAGTTAGTAGATTACCAGGTATCAAGAAGAGGCCTGTTAGAGACACAGCTTTTCCCCGTTACTGCTTATATTTGCGTGTCGTTTTATAACGCTTACGATATGTTATACGATATTTTGAAAAAAATCTCTGAAAAAACCAGTCCAGAAATTATGGGACGGGAAAGCCGAAAAATTTTGTCTGAAATAAATGCTCTAAGTATATTTTATATTCCGTTATACTACTTGGTTGGAAGAATGGGAGAAATTCAGAGGAACGGGGCTGATCCGAAAAGCGAAAGCCCAGAAAAAAGAGAACAAACCATATTTGTATTAGACTTCTGGAAAAAATTAGCCACCTCTTATTTCAAGGATGAAAAAATCTCAGTCTATGACTCTAATAAGAAAAACATGGTTATAGATCATTCTACCGTTGAAAAAACTTTAAACAATGTTGTAGATCTTTCTAAAGAAGAAGTAATTAAGCTGAAAAGAACAGTAGCTAATCTTGAGGTTGTTTCTTTTCTGGACGAATGTGAGGCAAGAGCAAAAATATGTGATCATGGACCCTATAAAATTAGCGATACCGAAAGTTTAGTTTTCAGAGAGATTTCACATATTTACGATGGTGGTGTACCGCATTTTCCTTGGTCTGAGACGAGTGCAAAAGCACCTTATAACAATATTGCATTTGCTTTTCGATTAAAAGATGTAGAAATTAATTTCGACGATTTTGCCACTATTGAAACAATTCCTCAAGATTTTACGGACAACATCACAGGTGTCGCCCTCTTTACTCGTAGTGGAGAAAAAGTTAAAAACCTTGATTTAACCATTTTAGATTCATTTAAAGACTATTCGGAAAGAGCAAATAAAGAGTTATTTTTGAAGTTTTCGAAATGGGATAGAAAGCAAAGGTTAGTTGCGGGAGCATACGCATACTGTTATGGATATGCGAGATATACGAATTTTGTGGGAATTACGGGTGATGTAAATTGGGATCTTACGGAGAAAACGATGAATACTTACGTACCAATGTTTATGGAAAGTGATTTTGACCCAGGTATACCTAGGCTTTTTCGGAGTAAATCTAAAAAAAGAAGAGAAGGCCCATCGTTATATCTACTTCCTGAGGCATGAATGGTATGGGCAAAAATTACATTCCTCCTGATTTAGATAATCGTGATGAGTTACTGCATCAACCTACTAATGAATTAAAATGGCGCGAATCTTACTATTTTAATTGGGCAGATTTGGAAAATAAAATTTCAGGATTTTCAACAATTGGGATTGTTCCGAATGAAAAAAAAAGAGAATTTGTATTTCTTCTATTCTTAGAAGATAGGAATGAGGTTTACTACAAAGAACCCTATCTACAAGAATATAACGACGACTTAAGTGTTATGTTACGAGAAAATAAGCTCTCGTACACGCTAGTTAAACCATTTGAAGAGTGGATAATTAATTACAAATCACGAAAACTAAGCCTTGAATTACATTTTAAGACGAGATTTCCAACCCACAATTTTGGTATGGATTCTTCTAAATCTTGGCATCAGCATTTTGAGTCATCAGGAATAATAACTGGAAAACTTACGAAGAAAAATGGAGAAATCGTATTTCTGAATGGATTTGGGCAACGTGATAAAAGTTGGGGGTTCCGAGATTGGCATCAGTTTGATAAATGGTATGCAGGTCATTTCCAATTTAAAAACTGGTCTTGCGCCTTTCGAAAAGATTATTCTTATAAAAGTATAGATTTATCGGGACATATCTCAAATATACAGAGAAATACAGCACTTTCTAAATTAGATATCGATACACTATACGATACAGACCCATTTAGGAGTCCTCTTTCTACGACGTACATATTTGAAGATGTTACCGGAGCAAAACATACCATAGAAGCAAAGCGGTTCGGAAAAAATTCTTTTATTCGATTTGCTCGAAATTTCTCTGGGGGATACACTGAATTATTTGAACAGATGGCAATAGTTCAAGATTTAGATACGGGAGAAATTGGTGTAGGAATGATGGAACATTTAAGAACCATTAAATCAGATAAAAAATAATGAAAAAACAAGCAACGAATAAATCCATTTGATTTTATGCTTCCATTTGTGTTAAAAAATAGCAAAGAAATAGTTTTATAAAGTAGAAAGGCAAATTTTTATTATTAGAATTAGGATTTAAAATTTAAAGATAAAAAGGTATTAATTTATGTGTCAGTGGTGTATGTCTCACGGAGCAGGTAAAAAATGGTATATGAATGCCAGAAATTACTCCGATGAGCTTGCTGAAGAAAGTAACATGAAAGATTACTTGACGGAGCAATGGATGAATTTTGAGCAAGTCTATATTAGAAAAATAATGGGTTTTTCTTCTAAAGATCTAGGATATAAGTTGAA
>JAHLWV010000221.1 GCA_019057735.1 Promethearchaeota archaeon
ATTATTGTAAAAACACAGTTCTGGAGTCGTTAAAAGAGTTTACTACTTTTGGTTTTTCGTTAAATTACTTAAACATTTCTGAAACGATTATTTCATCCTGCTACCTTAAGCTACACAATCCCGAATGTAAAATAATCTGGGGTGGTCCTACAATCACGCAATCTTCTAATGCTTTTAAATTATTCCTTAGAAAAGGTATTTGTGATGGTTTAGTTATTGGAGAAGGTGAAAAACCTTTATTGAATATTGCAAATGGAAACGATTTAGCCAGCATTAAAGGAGTAATGAGTATAAATGAGCAAGGCTTATTTCAGTTTTCTAAGGGAGAACAAATCGAATTGGATTTACTACCGACACCAGATTATACCGATATTCCGTTGGACACCTATTATCAAATCGCCTCAACATACAGGTCTCGCGGGTGTACGAATCGTTGCAAATTCTGCGCGGAATGGAAACTGTTTGGATCTCGCTTTAGAACTCGTTCGGTTGAGAAGGTAGTTCAAGATGTTGAGATAATAATAAAGAATGGCAACCCTGGTTTCATGTTATTTGGTGAATCGCTCATAAACGACGATTTAGAATATTTTGAAAAATTATGCGACGCCTTAATCGAGAAAAAACTTCGTATCAAGTTCGGTACGCACTTTAGAGCAAATATTACTCCAGAACTTGCCATAAAGGCTAAATTAGCGGGATTTGAAGACGCCTGGGTGGGATTCGAAGCCTTTTCTGACGACGACTTAAAAGAGATGAACAAGGGAACAAGTGTTCACCAAAATATGGAAACCATCAAGAATTTAACTCAAGCAGGCGTGAACGTGATTGCGATGCTAGTCGTAGGATTTAGCGATTTAAAAACAGAATTAAGCAATTGTGAAAACGTGGTGAATACAATTAAGCACTATTCTAAGCAGAAATATATAGCAGAAAACGGGAAACAAGTTCCGCTTCCAATACAATTTCGCCCGGCTCCGATGTATGTCGTACCCGGCTCGTTGGATTACAAAAAAAAAATAAAGTCTGACACGAAACCGTGGAAATGTAATGAAGTATCGAAACAAAATCGACTCGAGATAAAAAAACTTGAAAGCGAGTTAAGTACAATTCCATACACCTTTGAGCGCCCTATACCTAATCAGAAGGTTGCACAGTTAATTCAACTAATACAGGAAGCGGATCGAAATGCTGGATTTACTATAGGTGGGGTTTCGAAATATGTCATCGATTACGTAATGGAGGAGCGTAGAAGAAATCGTAAAGCGCGAAAAACACAGAGAATCGGAGTGTCTGCTCAACGGCTTGAACAAGATATTGATTTACAAATCTAATTTTTTTCTGAACTTTTTTTTATCTAATAACTCATTCAAATCAGGATTAATTGAATGTTGTGAAAGGTATAAATTTATTAAATGTAAATTTATTCTCATTATAATTGCTATGTTTCTTATTTAGGTGATTTGATTAGATGGATGAAATTACGGGAATTCTTAGTGCTAAAATTGCACGAGTCGGAACCAAATCTGAAGGTCCTGATTATTACATTAAACCTCTGGATGATTATGCAAATAGATGGTCAGAAATTCTTGTGTGGAAAAAAACTCATTTATGGGAGAACGATCCTGGATTGCATAAGTTTATAGATAAAAAAGTGGAAATACTGGGCGAGATAATTGAAACAAAGAGTACAATCACCATAGATTACGAATTCGTAAGAGAACTAGATTGAATTGTTAAATTTCATTCAAGTCAGAGTTGAAAAGAATAAAATTGGTATTATAATTTAAGCTTTTATTTTTTTAAGCTGGTGAAATTGATTTGAGAAATTTTCTTTATGAGTTGAATATTGTTTACTTTTACGTTCTCTCAACATTTCGTTTACCATTGCCACACTTCCCCGCTTTAAAAACATTCTAATGAATTTCAGCTCGTTTACGCTTATATTTAATGATTGTAAAAATTCAGAGTGTCGATAAATCCCCCATTCTATGTTTCGTTTTTTTTTCACATTGCCAACCTCTTTTTAGCGTATTTTTTCACCATATTATCCCAGTTAACCGAATCAAGGCAGCTGGGCATTAGAAAATCGCTCAATGAGGAAATATTTCTGTTTGAATGGAGATTTTCTTTATATTTATAGCTCAAACTAGTACTTTGATCAATTTTTTGTTTGTAAATACCTAAAACCTCATATTTTTTAATACTAAGTAAACTTGAGTAGTTAAATGTCTAAAATTATGAAGGTATTTAAAGAAAAAGTGTAATTTTATAATTTTTTCCAAATTTGATGCGTGATTTTTCTTTTAAATATCACCAATAACTAATTTCTTCGTATCTATGATGATCTGTGAATACTGTGGTGAATCATTCAAGATTCAGGGCTCTGAAAAAAAAATAGTAGAGCATGTGAATATAGCGCAAAAAACTAGAAGACATAGCTTCTGTTCACTTAGATGTAAAGATAAATGGTCTCTTCAAGTTCAAAATAGGAAATCACGAATGCTTGTCATTTGGGCAATAGGGTCTTATATCGATAAGTATTTTTTCCTCAAAAAACTTATGAAAGTGCGTAGTCCGTCATTATTGGGCTCAGAGACAAAAAAATCTTATTTCAAATCTAATTTTGACAAGATAGAAACGTTGGAATTGGTCAAGTCAAATGGTAAAAAGGTTTTAAAAGTAAAGACTTAATTTTTAGATGTTTTTAGTATTACTTTCGAGGTTCGATGTGCTCGAGTGATGAGAGATAGCTCAACGAGAAATCGTGATAACCGTCCTTAGAAGGCGATTTTCTTCCTTCCGCTCGAATATAATGTCCAACACGAGGTAAAAATCCATATGAATTTATTTTTGAAGCGCTAACTAATACTGAATACATTTCTATTCCCACGCGAACGGTTAATGACATATAACCATAAGTATAGCCTCGAGAAATGCGCTTCTCTCCCCCCCTAACTTCTACAATTCTTCCTTCAATTGTAGTTTTTCCCTTATATGACATGTTTGGGTTAGAAAAAGGGGCCAAATTTTTTATAGACGCGAATTAAGTTGTCGCGATAAAACAGTATTTTTTCGTCGTTAGGGTTTTTATCTGCTGCAGTTTTCATGGTTTCTTCCGCTTTTTCGAGTTCGCTTTTATCTAAAAAAGTGATCGTAAGTAATCCCCATGCTTCTATAAGAGTGCTGTTTAATTCTGTAGCGGTTTCAAAACTAGTAATTGCAACATCTAATTTGCCGATACGACGGTTAACAATACCTAAGTAAAGCCACGCTTGATCATTTGAAGGATCTCTATCCAATAGCTTATTCACGGCTGATAGCGCTTTATCGTTGTCTTGCTCAGCCAAATATTTATTAACGAGCTCAAATACTTCGTTGTTCTTAATTTCATCTAGTGCCATGCTATTCAAAGCTTTTTTTTTGTAATGTTCTGTAAATTGTTACGTTATGCTAATTGTAACTTACTTATACAAACTTATAAAGGTATAATATTAAATCTTTATAAAAAAAAAGTATACGATAGGAATAACACATCAAATCAATTTCAAATATCTAAAAAATTATGTTAAAATAGATCAGGATGCTTTTTCTCGATATTATTGAGAGTCGACACGAGATCATAGAGAAGTTTTTCGTCTTGACATTGATTTATTGACTCAGACAACTTATTGAGAAGTGAGTTTGCTAGATTTTTTTCAAATTCCGAAAGATTTGCGGATGTATTTTGAAATATCTCGTCAAATTCTGTTTCAAACCAATATAAGTGTTGTTGAAATTCTTCTTTTTGCAGACCTTCACTATTATAGTTAAGAAATATATGTCTCCTCAATTTTACTTTTAGAAAATTATATTGAACTACAATAATAGTTATAAAACTTATTTAAAAACTTAAGTATCTCTGCGGGTTTTCTAATATGTCCTAAGACAAAAGGGAAAAATATCTCTAATAAAAAAGAGATAAATGAGTCGGATTATGATTCGCTACCAATAAAAAAAGTAATTCGCTAATCTATAACTGAATATATGATAAAAGAATAATTCTTTTTTTGTCGGAGCTTCAATTTAAAAAAAAAAAAAAATTCTGATCATTTAACAGATATTACAATTTGCCCAATTATAAAAATTAAAGGTAACCTTCTACGACAAATAAACTTATTCCGTTAAAAATATTCCCAAATATTATGGCAATTATGTATAAAACAATCAGAATCACGAGAACAAAAGACATCGACTCTAAAAGGGTCTTCTTATAAAGCTTCTTAACCAGAATAGTTCCAACTACCATATTAATCCCCATTCTAATAAAATCGATAAATATAGTATCTCCAGCAAGTAAACTGATTGAAATTCCTACAACAAGGCTTGAAGCCAGCCATATTAGATTTATTTTTATGGCTAATTTAAACGAATCATCCCAAGATTTCGATTTTGCATACATTTGCATCGCGTAAGTCCCGACTGCAAACAAAATAAATGACGTACCTATAGTAGCAATCAAGACTAGGGTTATCACAAGTGTTAAAAGGTCTAGTTGAAATAACATGTTTTTTTCTCAATTTTTAAGATTTTACTATTATCCAAGTGAAAATTACAAACAATTTATATTTTTTAATTATAAAAGTTAAAATTTGTTATTCAGAGTAATTATGATTATAAAACCCATCAACTCATTAGATCGTGAAAGCACACTTTCACGAA
>JAHLWV010000222.1 GCA_019057735.1 Promethearchaeota archaeon
TGAAATATTTACCGAAAGATATCGAAAAGATAAGTGCTGGAGAAATTTAATTTAAAATTGTGTTTTTTTTTCTTTTTTAATAATCCCTTTTCATTCGAGAGTTTTTAAAAACATGATTACTTAAAAAGATTATATAAAATTTCAAATGATTGAGTGGTTTAAATGTGGTTAGTCTTTCTTATATGGATTATTGTGATTTTCGTTTCGACACTGTTAATTAGTCAGTATATCAAAATGCAAAATCGAGAAGATGTTGCTATTGCATTATTCGTTTTGTTTATTACGATGTCGCAAATATTAGCTTCAAAAATTGGAGATTTCACTGTTTTTGATTATCAAATAACTGCTCCAGTAGCTGTACTAATATTTCCCTTTACATTTCAGATTACCGATATGGTAAATGAAAATTTTGGTCAGAAGGCAACTCATAGAATGATCTTTATCGCTTTCATGACCCAAATTTTGATGTCTATTTTTATTTGGTTTAGTATTGAAGTTCCAGCAGCTCCATTTTGGGGTTTTGATTGGCTAAGCGATCCTGTTGAAGCTCAACAGTTTTGGTTAAATTTTTTCGGTTCCACAATTAGGATTACGATTGCATCTTGGATATCTTTCATAATAACTGAAAATTTAGATGCTATTTTATTCGCTAAACTTAAAAAATGGACGAAAGGCAAAAATCTCTGGATAAGGAATGTGTTTAGCGATATACCAACGTTAGCTTTAGATAGCGTAATCTTCATTAGCATTGCTTTTGGAGGCGAATTTCCTCTTGATGTTATATTGATAATGATTTGGGGACAAATGCTTACTAAATGGTTCTTTGGGATCATAGATACACCTTTCATGTACCTTTCGCGCGGGATAATTAATGGAAAAATAAATTTATTAGGAAACCTCTTTTCTAAAAAGGAAGATCTCTAACTATTTTTTTACTAATGTTATTATTGAAAGAGTAAGGGGTAATCTCGAGTAAAGCGTAATGAAAATTAAAGAAAATCTTTGTACTGGATGTGGACAATGTGAATTAGTTTGTCCAGTTCAAGCCATTCAATTAATTGAAAATATAGCGAAATTGGACAATAATAAATGTGTAGAATGTAATGTATGCTATAGAAATGCTCAATGTCCCGTCAATGCTATTAGACCAACTCGTTTAAAATGGCCCAGACTCGTTAGAAATCCATTCAGCGATGTTATAAGCACTCATAAATTAACAGGCGTGGCTGGTAGAGGGACTGAAGAAATGAAAACAAACGATGTAACTAATAGGTTTGAATTTGGTGAGATCGGAGTTTCAATTGAATTAGGACGTCCTGGTTTAGGAACTAAACTTGCCAATGTTGAATTGTTTACTCTAAAATTATCAAAAATTGGAGTTATTTATGAAAAAGCTAGCCCTCTTTCAGCGTTAATTATCGATGAAGTTGGTCACATTAAAGAAGATGTAAAAAATGAGTATGTCTTGTCAGCAATTATAGAATTTAAGATACCAAATGAAAAATTACCTAATGTATTGAAAATAATTAAAGATATTGAGAATGTTATCGATACAACTTTTACTGTAGGAATTATTTCTAGAGTAAATGATAACGGAAAGATACCCATTGTTAAGGATTTAGAAGATAATGGTTTTTTTGTTAGATCTAATGCTAAAATCAATGTAGGGTTAGGTCATATCTGAAGAAGAGAAATTAAAATAATGACTCACTCATTGCATAGAATAGGAAGGGAATCTGAATTAAAGGAAGATTATGTAATCTTAGCTATGGTTGCAAGAGGTCACAATGATACAAATCCAGAAACACGTGAAAAATTAATAAAAATTGGAGAAATCTTAGAACAACATAATCCTACAAATATGATTATTAAACCGGCCTGGAAGGTTTCAACAGTTATTCAAGGATCGTTTGAAAACATAAAAGATGTAAAAGACGTCCTTAAGGTTCTTAAAAAAGAAGACTTAGGAGTTTCAATTGTGGTTAGTGGTTTAATTTCTGAGATTACACCAGTTTTGAAAGATATAGATCTAAAACCTCACACAATCCATCTATCATTAGGGATTTTTGGGAAAAAAGATAAATTGCCTTCAGAAGAAATCTTAGAACTTACAACTATGTGCGGTCATCACTGTATATCGGCCCAATCTGTTGAAAATTATGTGAATTTGATTAAAAAAGGAAAGATTTCCGTAGAAAAGGCAGCGGAAAAACTAGCTCAGCCATGTGTATGTGGTATATTCAATCCAAAACGAGCAGCAATAATATTAAAAAAGTTAACTTGAAAATGACTCAAATTTGGATTAACTCATAATCGGTGGATCCAATTTTATTTAGAAGAGCAGCTTCAAATTGCCTAACGGGATTTAACATCCCTAGCATCGCCTTAAATTTCTCAACACCTTGTTCCAATGGTTTTGTCCATTCACCATCTTGTTTCAAAATTGGAAGTCCAGGAGCCTTAGTTTCTGCATCAAAACAGGCTTTATCTATAGCAACAGGATCTGAAGAACCAAAAATACCTAAATCAGGAACTACTGCCATTCCGGGGTTAGGTACACAATCACACATGAGAGGGATATCTAACGCAAAATTAATATAACGGATGTTCTCAGCACCAAAAGAATTGACGACTGCTGCAGCACAGTCGATGAATCGATCTGTAAATTCATTAATTTCATTCATTTTGGGCTTCTTAATTGCTCTTTTAATTGGACATTTCAATAAACACAGAAAACACCCGTAGCAAAGCTCAGGATCTATTAAAGCCTTCTCATTTTCGATTTTAATTGCTTCCACTGGACAAGCACTAATACATTCTTGTTTACATTGAGATGTGTCGCATTTTCTCTCATTTACTTTTAACATGTTATCCGCGTGGGCTAAATGTTTATTATGTTTTGTTACGCATCCAATTCCAAGTTGTTTTAGTGCACCACCAAATCCTGCCTGGGGATGTCCTTTAAAATGAGAAATAACTAGAAGCTTATCGTAATTAAACAGATCCTTCGCTACTGAAACGCTTTTTAACGATATTCCGTTAATTTCTATAATTTTTCTTTCAATTCCTTGTTCCCCATCAATAAATTTGAGTGGAGCCCCAACTATGGTCTCATCATACCCATGTAATTTAGCAATCGCTCGGTGCTCTGAAGAGTTTTTCCTATGACCTATACAGATCGAGTAATCATCGTGTATTTCAATCTCTTGAAGACGATTCCCACCCCCTTGAGTCTCAACTAAGATTGGAATAGCTCCTAAAGATTTAATGGCTTTGACTACTTCATGCACGTAATCGTGCCGTAAATAATGAGTATTCATCGCTTCCCCTACATGAACTTTAATCGCAACTTTATCTCCCGATTTAATATTATCTAAAATTTTATCCAAAATAAGTCGAGTTTTTACTAATTTGTTTGTTACCATATTCTTTGAAGAGTTATTTAAAGCTGCCATCTCATTGGGAGGTGCCCAATATACAATTGTGTTATCCGACAAGGTATATCCTTTTTAATTGTTTGTTAAATTAGTTTTTATTATTCTTTTATTAAAGGAACACTTTCATCTATAATAATAAAATCTTTGTGTTTTTAAGAAGTAAATGTAATTTCATCACCAGTAAAGCCCCACGATTTTAGAATTTCTCCTGCTTCGTTCATAATAGTTTCGATTAATTCATTAATGGAAAAAGACTCTTTTTGATGCGCTATAGCAGCTGATAATACATTAGTGCTTTTTAACTGTCGATGGTATAATTTTCTATGATAATCTTCAGAAAGCACATCCATCCTCAACCATTTTTCTTTCACTTCTTTGGAAGCAGGACTTTCTTGAGTTGTAAGAATAGCTGATCCTAAACATACGCCTTCAGCACCCATGCCTAAAACCCCTAAAAAACCTCTTGCGTCACCAATTCCTCCTGCAGCAATTATGGGGGTTTTCAATAATCGTTTCGCCAAAGTAATATTGATTAAAGTTGTATGCTGAAAAGGATTTTTAAAACCAGAAGCTTCCATTCCAATTAATGTAATGGCATTAGCTCCTGCTCTTTCTGCCGAAATCGCATGTCTAAGTAAAGCACATTTATGAAACCAGAAACATCCCGCTTCTTTTATTCTTTCTCCAAGATGCGTTGCTTGATACGCTGAGGTAGTAAATACCTTTATTCCTTCGTCAATAGCAATTTCCAGATACTTTAAGTAATCTTCTTTGGAAACATGACTAAGAGGATCAAATGTTCTTACTCCGGGTGGTAGGACTGTCAAATTAACACCAAAAGGCTTATCCGTCAATCTTTTCATTTTAATAAGCTCTGACTTGAAATTACCGATTTTATAATTTAAACCAGTTATAATCCCTAATCCTCCAGCATTTGAGAACGAAGCTGCAAATTCAGTTCTGCCTAATCCCGCAAATGCTGCCATAATTAAAGGGTACTTAGTACCCATCATTTTATTTATAGATGTGTTCCATATCATTTAAAACACCATTTAAGAAAGTTAATTGCCACGATTTTTCAATTCTATGATTTTTTGTTCTATTTCAGCATAGTGTATAGGATAAAATAATTTAAAAACCCTCATCCAATCAAAACCTATGAGACTACCAGCAATAAGACTGAACAAATAACCGTAATTAAGTATTAGTTCCGAACTGAGAAATTCCCTTGGGATGAA
>JAHLWV010000223.1 GCA_019057735.1 Promethearchaeota archaeon
TGTTATCTTAATATTTCTATTGTATAAAAAAAACTAATCCAAGTTTATTTATCAAATCTATTAAGTAAAGATGATTAAATGTCTCATTCAGACCCTAAAGAATTAGCTAAACTCATTTAAAAACTATATGTTGAACATGTCTGTTCCCTATCACAAGTTCGGTCAGATAACCATAGCGAAAGTAAGCAACTCCGATGAATTAAAGCAGCTATTGATTGACCCTTGGCTCGAATCCGAGACCATCATCATCAAACCAAACTGGGTATCAACAGAACCAGCACATTTCATCGATTCCAAGACTTTGAGAACGATATTGGAGGCACTTGACGCCCATATCGTGGTCACGGAATCCTCCACACACGTGGTTAATGAACTCCTAAAGGAGGGGATGAGCTTCGTCGTCGAGGACAAGGAGGTGAACTTAAAGTGGATAATAGATGGCGGCGGTTGGAACTGGTTTATCGAAAACCCGGATTGGGACTGGTTTAAGAAAAGTGGATACTGGGATCAGATCAAGAAGGAGGATAAAGCCTTCCTTGGCAGATATGGGTTCACAGATCTCTTCAAGGAGTTCAACGTCAGTTACATCTGCGTGACCGATGAAGTTTGGAGTGGAAGGATAGCAGATCCAACAGAAGTAAAAAGGATAGTGGAGACACGTTTCAAACCGGTTCAAATAGACAAGCTTTATAGTATGATACCGAAAAGACTTTACGACCTGCGTGGATCGACGTTCATCAGCTTAGCTAAACTGAAACACTTCAACACATTCACTTTGAAGAACCTTTTCGGAATGATACCCGATCCATGGAGGCCATGGTGGCATGGACCAGAAAATAGCATGCTTGCAAAGAGTATCGTCGACATTAACAAAATTTACCACTCTCTCTTCAACATTTACGGGATTTGTGAAGCGTTGAACAACACGGCCACCCTCCATCCTGAAGGTAAGTTTGAAGATATGTTCAAGCGCAAATACAACATTATAGAGGGCTTGGGGGTTGTGGCCTTTGGCAGAGACCTCGTGGCCCTAGACGCTATCCTCTGCAACCTCGCCGGATTCGATTTTAAGGGATTTAATGCTTACATCAACAGGGCCGAGGAAGAATTCGGTGCCTATGATAGAGAGGTCCTCAAAGAATCAAAAATGAAGGTGGGAAATTGGTTCTCACCCTAGCCCCACTAATGAAGTCCTGTTGTATTTTTATTTTTATAGAATTGATAAGTCTTATTTTGTTGTTTCTCAAAATTTTAAAAACGATCATCATCTAATTCTTCATTATTCTTGGGGACTATAATTTTTTTAATTCTTTTTTTCTATTTCACCAACAACTCATTAACCTTAATTACATTTAAAATAGTAATTACCCTTATATATTAATTGTATTTAAAAATTAATAATCTAAACAAATCAAATCTTTATATAGAGAGGTCTTAGTTGGATCCTAAAGAATTGCTTCAAGCAAAACATCTTAAGGAAGAAGGTAAATTTATTGAAGCCTTTAAGATAATCAAAGAAATAGAGAAAAATGAAGGTATAACATCTCATGATCAACTTTCCAACAATATCATTAAGTGTACTCTCCTAAACAAGCTAGGGTTCCATGAAGATGCTCTCAAACTTGCCAAAAAAACTTATAAAGACGCTGAAAAATTAGGAACTCCTATCCAATCAATTGATGTATCCATTGAAATGGCTGAGGCTTTTATGTATCTTGAGAGATACAACGAGAGTCTTGAGGTGATTATGAAATGTGAAAAATCTTTTAAAACTAATACTCTAGAAACGACAATTGAACACAACAGGATAGAATCTGCTATTGCTCTTATAAAAGGTTATATTAATGTGGATAATTATTTTGAACCTGATTTAGAGCTTAGTTTAAAACATCTTAAATATGGATTAGCACTGCAAAAAAAACTAGGTAATAAGCATGAAATTGCACGATTTTATCAATATATTGGGTTTAATTACTTGTCTCAAGGTGATTGGGAACAAGCTCTGAAATACTATGATAAAGCTCTTGCACTTGAAGAAAAAGGTTTTAATACGTTTCTTACATGGCTTTTCTATCATATGGGACATTTTTATAATCAAAGAGGTGAATTGGATCATGCCCTCAACTACTATAAACGAGGTTTAGCGCTTGCTGAGAAACTTAATAGCGGTAAAATAAATATCGCATATTTTTTAGACTGCATTGGCAATATTTATTATAGCCAAGGTGATTTTGATCAAGCTTTAATATTTAGTGAACGGGGTTTGACATTGTATAGGCAAGTCGGTCATAATATTCCTTTTCTCGCTTCATTTATGCACACATTATTACAAATAACTATAAGTAAAAATGAGATTAACCAAGCAGAGGAATACTTACAACAGATAAAAGATATTTCCGATCAAACACAAAATAAAGGGGTTAATAGACTATATCGTGTAAGCAAAGCTTTATTGTTGAAAACTAAACCGCGAATTAGCAATTTAGCTAAGGCTCAAAAATTATTGAAAGAGGTAATTGAAGAGGATGCTGGGCAAAAAACTGCTATAATTAATCTTTGTGACATACTCTTAGTAGATTTACGTAATACCAACGATATGGAAATCGTGGATGAAATAAAAGATTATATTGGTCGACTATTAAATATTGCCGAGAAAACACATTCATACTCGCTTCAAGCCGAAGCGTATCTATTACAAGCAAAAATGGTTTTAATATCATCTAACCTGGAAGAAGCTAGACGATTATTGGCTAAAGGACAGCAAATTGCTGAAAAATTTGGTCTTAATAGGTTAGCTATGAGTATTTCAGAAGAACATGATAAATTATTAAATGAATTGAGTGTGTGGGAGGGATTAAGAGAATCAAATGCCCCTATGGGAGAACGTATAGAATTAGCTCGTTTGGCTGATCAAATAAAACACATGACCAAAAAGCGTGTAATGGAATATCCAAAATTGGAAGCAGAACAGCCTATATTATTTGCTATAATGACAAAAGAGGGTGAGATGGTGTTATCCAGCCCCTTTACTGCGGATATGACTATTGATGAGACCCACTTCGGTGAGTTTTTAACCTCTTGTATGACTTTTTGTGATCAAATTTTTTCCGAATCGTTTGATCGTGTGAAATTTGGAAGGTATACAATTCTCATTACAGCAGTAGAGCCTTTTTGTGTTTATTATATGTTCCAAGGTCATTCATATAGTGCTAAGCAGAAATTAGATCATTTTTGTGAGAATTTAAAAAAGGATTCTAGTCTTATGGAGACCCTGAAAAATGTCGTAAATGTAAATGAGGTTATAGAAATAAATAAGCATCCTTCTCTTGAAAACCTGATAGTTGAGAGCTTTCTTTCCGATCCACAGAAATTTCAAATGCCATTTGAAGCATATGAAGGAGATGAGCCATTTGTTTTTGTTAGTTATTCTCACACAGACAAACTCCAAGTATATCCAATAATAGACTATCTTAATAAAAAGGGTATACACATTTGGTATGATGAAGGAATTCCTATTAGCGAGAATTGGAAAAGATCAATCGTGGAAAATTTAGAGCGATGTAAGGCTTTTTTACTATTTATTACACCGCATATACTCGATTCAGATTATGTAAGGAAGGAAATTAGCTTCGCTTCGAAAAGACAGAAGAGATTTTTTGGTGTTTATCTGAAGGAGACTGAATTACCCAGTGAATTAGAGTTTGATATTGCTGATATTCAATCTATGAAGAAATATCTCATGTCTGATTCCGATTTTTACCCTAAATTACGAGAAGTAATATTACCTGCTCTTTATGAACATGATAAAGTGTAAATAAATAGATTGTAAAATGTAAACTAACTTAAAAATTAAATGAGTTAAAATGAAAAAAGATCGAGATGAGCTTATAAGAGAAATTAATAATTACAAAGAATGTCGTAAAGATTTTGTTAAATATGCAGAAATACTTGAATTGATTCTTAAAAAAATTGCGAAAAATATTTCTCCTGAAAGCATAGTTCAAACACGTGCTAAAGCGGTAACGAGTTATGCAGAAAAAATACAACGCCCTGGGAAAGCAGAGAAGTATGGACCAAATCCTGTTGAAGATTTAACCGATCTGTGCGGTGGACGTATTATTTTACCAACTCTAGATGATGTAAAGAAATGTTGCCAAATAATAGAAGAGAATTTCAAAATACAATGGGAAGATAGCGAGGACAAACTCGATACTTTAGATGAGGATCAATTTGGATATTTATCTCATCATTATATTGTACAATTAATTCCAGATTCCATATATCTACAAGATATTGATGTTCCTGACGAGATTTATCAACTTAAAGCGGAACTTCAAATAAGAACTCTTCTTCAACATTGTTGGAGTGTTATTCAACATGATAATTTATATAAACCAAGCATTAAAATTCCAGATAAAATTAAGCGGCAATTCTATCGAATTGCGGCAATTCTTGAAGATGCCGACTTTGAATTTAAGAATAGCTTAGAATTTTTGAGCATATATGAGGCGAATTATGGAGCATATATGACTGCTCAAGAAATAAACGATAAAATTAATAGTTTGGAATTGGTATATGATACTGCCCCTGATAAATCAAAAGAACTTAATTTAATATTAAGAATTGTAAAACTAGCAAGAGCTGTAGAAAAATGG
>JAHLWV010000224.1 GCA_019057735.1 Promethearchaeota archaeon
TCTAACAGAATCATGGCGTCAAAATCTTCTTTTGATGAATTGTAAAAATTGTCAATTTCAAGGACAAATTGCTCAGAACCTTCGATCCAATCCCACCCAGGAATTCCAGCGCTTACATCATAACCTTGATCTTCAGCGTCAAAAAATAGAAACCAAATTTGAACAGACAAGTTATTTATTCGGTTAAACAATGCTTCAGCAAGTTCTATAAGAACTGCGGACCCACTAGCTCCATCGTTAGCCCCAGGGACGGGTAAATCTGGATTTGTAGAATCTTTGGTAGCCTTGGCTCTAGAGTCGTAATGAGCACCTAAAATTACGATATTTGTATAATTCTCGTTCATCTTAAAGAGTACATTCTGACATTCTACTGATTGAATTGTAAAATTATGAAGCACGAAATCAATCTCCGGATCGATTTGTTGAAATTTAGTTATAAAAAATTGTGCACAATCTTCTCTTCCTTGGGTACCAGGTGTTCTATAATGAGTTGTATTGATGTTTAATTGGTCAGCTACATAAGTGTAGGCAGTATCGCCATTGAAGTGTAATTCGATATCAATGTTTGTGAACTCACTATCATTGAAAAAAAGGAAAATTGGAATAACAATAGGAATAACTACTATTAACGCAATAAAAGCGATTAGAGTAAGTTTGTAATTTTTTTTTATTAAAAACACCACTCTTATATTGTTTGAAATTACTAAATATTATTAAATAAAATTAAAATAAAAAATAAATAATTTGTGTTTAAGCTGGTTCGAAACCCAAGTCGACCCTAGTTTCTCCTTTTAAATCTGTTTCGAGGAATTTAACTTTCACAGAAGTGCCAATTTTAATAGTATCTGGATGTTTTTCGTCTACTCCTATTAATTGTCCAGAAATCATTGGTCCTTCTTCAAGTTTTATAACTGAAAAGCAATAAGGATTTTTAATAGAATATCCTTTAGCGGCCATAAAAGTTGCTCCTACGCCAATACAGGAATAAGCCGCTAATTTTCCTTTTCCGGACATTTCAACCCATTCTAAATTTGTTGAATTGCATTTTATGCACAATTTTCTTGATGGTACATATGTTTCCCCACAATCTTTACATTTTGATCCCATGAGTTTTTTACCTTGTAAAAATTCCAGATAACTTTCCATAGTAAATTCTTTTTCATTTTCTGACACTTTTTTCACCTCATTTTTGATAAATTGTTACTACACATGTAGCTCCACTCCCACCTAGATTGTGAGAGAGCGCTTTCTCAACATCAAATTTTACTTGTCGATTTCTCTCAGCAATTCCCCTCATCTGTTTGAAAATTTCTACTGCCTGAGCAGCTCCCGTAGCCCCTACTGGATGTCCTTTAGATTTAAGTCCACCAGATGTATTCAAAGGTAAGCAACCATCTAGTTTTGATTCTCCATCACGTACAGCATCAACAGCTTTACCTTTTTCATAAAAATCTAAATCTTCCATAGCTACTAACTCAGCAATAGTAAAACAGTCGTGCAATTCCGCTATTTGAATGTCCTTTGGAGTAAGGTTTGCCATCTGATAAGCCTGCCTTGCTGCTTCTTTTGTTGCTACAAAACTTGTTAAAGACTCTCGATCGTGTAAAGATAATGCGGCACTACCTTGACCTGTTCCCACAATCCAAATTGGAGTGTCAGTAAATTGTTTGGCGACATTCTCTGCAGCTAAAAATACACAAGCGGCTCCGTCAGTTACGAGGGAGCAATCAAAAAGGCGGAGAGGGCTCGCAATCATAGGATTGGAAGAACTCTTTAGGAAATCAAACTCATCTTTCCAATCTGGAATTTCTTTACCTTGTTTTTCCAATTTAGCCAATTTTTTATCCATTAGATTTTTTATTGAAAGTTGCATATGAGCAAATGGATTTTGTGTTCCATTTTCATGGTTTTTAATTCCAATTCTCATTAAATCTTCGGCAGTAGTTCCGTATTTGTGGAAATGTGCCGAAGCAACAGCAGCATACAATCCCGGAAATGTTGCACCAGCGGGGTACTCAAATAAATTATCTGATGCCGTAGCTAAAGTATCTGTTACCAAGGTTGTTGATACCTCATTCATCGTTTCACATCCACCAACAGCGATCACATCATGTATACCTGAAGCTATTGCAATGACACCTTGTCTAAGAGCAACACCACTACTGGCACAAGCACCTTCAAATCGAGATGCTGGTTTTGGAGATAATCCTACGAAGTTTGCCATTTGGGGTGCGAGATGTCCTTGATGATTAAAAAGATCTGAAGAATAATTTCCGATGTAACACGCGTCTACATCTTTAGGTTCAATTCCGTTATCTACATTATTAACAGCGTTAAGCCAAGCATCTACCCATAAATCCGGATTTCGCTTTAAAGGGAATAGTCTTCCAAATTGTGACATTCCCGCTCCAACAATCGCAACGCGTCGTGCTAATTTTCCCATTTTTTCTACCTTTAATTAATTATTATTTATTATTTTAAAAACTATTAAATTGAATTTTCGAATTATTTTATTTCTTATTCTTTCTCTTTTTAATAGTTTTTTTACACTTCTACGATAGGTAATAAGAAAAGCAGAAACACTAATCGTGGAAGAATTTGAACAGGAACCAGATTTCAACAAGAATCCCTATAGATGTTATAATAAAAGGAGCTAAATAATGGACATTTTCTATTAAAAGAGCCCCGATTATACCCGTTGGTATAAATGCTACACCCCTAATAAATGATACAACTCCATACGATTCCGCCTTCTTATTTTTTCCTAAATCTGTAAGGATAATCTGCTCTGATGGAATAAAGGTAATTATTGAAAAAGCAAATATTATATGGGCAACCACTAGAGCCGGAATTAGAACAAACGTCATTCCATTAGACCATAATATCGAGGCTATAATATTTATGATGAAAAAAATTAAACCCGTTATTGCGCTTACAATTAAAGATTTCTTTTTACCGAGCTTATCAGTGATACGTCCAGCGGGAATCTGGAATAACATATTTGTGATATTCATCCAAATAATTATGAATGATATTTCCACAGTTGTTAAATGGTAATAGTCGCGTAATCCCCCATTGTAAATAGAAAAAGAGATTCCATAAATAAAAATATCTAAAGTAAAAAAAATAAGGATCGATCTCATCCTCGGATTCTTAAAAAATTGCAGCCATATCTTCTCCTTTTTACTGTGAAGATCCTCATTTATGAGTTCGTCAGCTTTTTGTTTTTTCCATTTAGTTGATAGGAAAAATGTGAATATTACGCCTTCTACTATTAATATTCCCATAAAGATTAAAAAGAAAACGCGTGTATTAATTGATTGACCTATAATCACAAAAGCATTTCCGCCGATGCTTCCAAGAAAGAACGAAAAAAATATCAGACTATACATCAATCCTTTCGA
Organism: Promethearchaeota archaeon; assembly: GCA_019057735.1. Next base: position 3,405 of record JAHLWV010000224.1, read on the forward strand.
CGACCCACTATTTTCGGCTACTAAGAACTGACCATTCATGTTATTTAGGGTAAATCCCAAGTAGAACACGACTATTCCAAAAATTAGGTAAAGGATATTATTTGAATCTGAAATGAAAATTAACACTAATCCTAAAATATATATTGGAATGCTTGCGATAATGGTAGTTTTATGCCCTATCCTATCAGATAACTTACCTACTAAAGGCATGGGCAGAAATTGCATAACGCTGCCTAAGGTAACTAAAACTCCAGTAATAAATAGTGAGTTTGTAATGTCTAATAGAAATGGTTGATACACAACATTAAACATACTTGCTCCAAATCCATGGATTAGCTTAGCGATGCATAGCGCTAAGATATTCCTACTTTTTACTCTTGTATTTCCTTTAGAAGTACTCAATTCATTCAAAGATAATCATTAATCCCCGTTAACTCAATTTCTATAATATTTTGTATCTCAAGAATGTTTTGGTTTATGTTTTAGCGGTTTTATTTCCTTTTTTTCAATACCAGTATTTTAAGCATCAATGTTTTTATCTATCTATTCATTATTTGAAATCATGTCCTTAGAACCTGTAAAATTTGATGATTATAAGGTTGGAGACTCTGCTAAATTCACAAAAACTATAACAGAGGAAGATGTAATGAAATTTGCTGATGTCTCTGGAGATTATAACCCAATTCACGTGAACCCAGAGTTTGCTAAGACTCAAATGTTTGGAAAACAAGTTGCTCATGGAGTAATCAGCGTAGGCTTAATATCAGCATCTTTAGGCGTGCATTTATTTGGACCGGGAATACTTTACGGCGAACAAAGCGTACGGTTTATTAAACCCGTATTTTTTGATGATGTTCTTACCACTGTCGCAACGGTTAAAGAGAAGTTCACCAAGAAGGATGGTAAGTTAAAATTTATAAGATGCGATACGAAAGTCTATAACCAAAACGAAGAACTGGTCACCGATGGTGAAGCAGTAGTTTTACTTTTAAATTAGATATAAGGATATCTATCTTTATATTAAATATTTTTTTTTATAGTTAGAAGGAATTTCGAAATCAATAATTACACACGAGTCCAATTTGAATGAATTTTAAATTCAAAATTTTCTAATATCTCGATATTCGCAGACCACAAATACATTTTTAACCATAGTTTTCCGGGAAATAGTTGCCAACCTTTAGTAGGGTGGATACTAATTATTATTTGTTCCTTTTTTCTAACGATATGATAGACTCCAGCAAATA
>JAHLWV010000034.1 GCA_019057735.1 Promethearchaeota archaeon
TCATTAGAGCCACTGAACTCTTAAAGGCTTCCGAGCTGGAATTCGTTTATACTTTACAATTGGATACCCCATTGTTAATGAATAACCTACTACATGATTTGGAGGGATGTTGATTAATTCTCTGATTGTTTGTGATTCGTTTATAAAATAGGTCAAATACCCTAATGAACAAGCTCCCAGACCTAGAGTTTCAGCGGCTAGCATAATATTAGCCGCTGCTAAAGCAGTATTTGAAGGAATCCCTCCTATTGTTTTGTCTCCGTGAATTACAATTAGCTCTCCATTCCAACACCAAAAATCAATCCCTTGCTTGATCATTTCAAGTTTCCTTTTTGATTTTGGAAGATTTTCAAGTGCGAGCTTAATTTCTTCTTCTGACAATCTATTTTTCAATAATTTCTGGCCCTGTGGATCCTCAAGGGTTTTAACTAACTTAGTCACTTTATTGGTTATGTGTTTTGAAATTGCTTTTACAATTTCCTTGTCTTGCACTACAGTATAGCTGACATTTTCAGAATTACTACCAGTTGGTGAATACCTTCCAATCTTCAATAATTTTTCCATTATATCTTTTGGAATTGGTTTTTCTCTGAATCGCCTAATAGATCTTCTGTTTAGAACCAGTTTTAAAAAGGAGCTATACGTGGGAAATTCTTCTCCTATCGAACTCTGTTCTAATTCTTCTTCCTCGTGAAATTTGAGTTGAATTACATTTACAGGACACACGGCTTCACAGTGTCCGCATTCTATGCAGACTTCCTCAAAGGAATCATTTAATCGTAAAAAACCTTGGTCTAAGGAAAATAAATTAGCCACGCAATCTTTTACGCATTCTTTACATTTTGTACAATTATCAATATCAATTTTAATTTTTGAATTTTCTAGTATAATCATCACTTTAAACTATTTTATGAAATCTGAGTTATTATAGAATATGAGCTAATTTTGTAAAACTCGAATCCTTTAAAAATATAATTATTTAAATTTAAAAATAGACATTCATTCGGAAAAATTATTTAGGAAATTGTCCAATAACTTTTTTCCAAGACTTTGTTTTTATAGATTTTCACTTTCTGAATGGAGTTATTTTCAAATGCCAAATAAAGGTTTTCTAAACTAATTTTTTTGTAAATGAGATTCCAATGATTTCTTAAGATTTCATAATAAATTCTTATTGGAATGCCTATATCAGCGACAAATAATTTTCCAATGTTTTTTTGCTCTGTAATGAGTAGCCCTTTTTTAACGAACCCTAACGTTAAGGTTGCTAATGGATTGATTTCCGAATAACTACTTCCCGTTGTTGCATCTAGTCCAGAAGGAACATCCAAAGAAAGTAGGTTATTTATGTTTGAAAGAAAATTAAAAACATTTTCAGAAATATCATCTTGACGCGGGGTGAACCCATATCCGAGATAAGCATCTATAAAGAAACTATTTTCCTTAAAATTAGAAGAATTATCCGGTAATTCATAAACGATTTCGATTCCCAATTGTTCTGCACGTATAAACTGTTCTTTGGGAGTGTTTTTAAGTTTATCTACACCCATAGGAAAGATAATTTGAGCGTTTAATCCCCAAGAAGCTATACGCCTTGCTGCCACGATGCCACCTCCTGCGTTATTTCCTGAGCCGGCAATTATCATGTAGTTAGCATCTTTATCCTTTGACAGATTTAGAGCTAGTTTTGCTAGATTTAAACCTGCGAGTTCCATCATTAGTTCAACAGGGATTTTAAAATCTTCAACCATTATACGGTCTACTTCGACCATTTCCTCCCTTGTAATGCCGGGTAATCCCAAAATATCGCCTTTTTACTTTTAAAATAAAAATTAGGAAACAGGATTTTTTGCAGCTCTTGCTAATTCGGCTTTTTTATTCATGATTTTCGTGTAAGTTTCCATAGTATTCTTTGGAGGTAGTGTCTCTTCATCTTTTTTGATCAGCGTTATTGCCTCGGATGTGCAAGTTGGAACACAAACTCCGCAACCAATACATCTGGCTTTATTCACTTCCGAAATATCGTCTTCTATGTTAATAGCATCCAAATTGCATCTATCTTCACATATCCCACACCCTATGCATAACTCTGGATCAACTTCCGCATAATAATTAGTTGCAAAAAATTGAGAAAGCTCCGGTATTTGTTTTTGGCTTGAGAGTACGCCACAGCAGCAGCCACAACAGGTACATATATTCATTGGCTTCTGAGAATTCCCTGGCTGTAGCACTAAACCATCTTCTTCGGCTTTTTCTAAGAGTTTTAATGCTTCCTCTTTCGATATTTCTCGTGCTAAACCTTTCTCTATGAGACTCTTAGCACCGCCTCTAAAAGCAAAGCAAGATTCAATTAATTCCGTTTTTTTACATGGCTCTCCGATGAGATCTGCGCCCTTTCGACAAATACACGCCATTACACTAATTGGTTCTCCAACCGTATCAATAAGTGTTTTCAAATCGTCGTATTGAGCAATCGATTGTTCAAAATCAACGGTTTGTTCTAACGGTATCACACGTAATTGAGGAACACCTGTCTTATTATACTCTTCTTTAAAAAAGTGTTCAGATGTGTATTGATGTGAATCTCTGAAAAACTCGGGTGTTAATCTATTCAATTGGTATTCAAAAAAGCCTATTACGTAAGGAGCGCTACCATAATACTTAGTCTCTGCTTCTCCTTCGTTTACGATCCCCCGATTAATTAAACCATTGAAATACATTTCATCCAGTTTTTTCTCTAATTCTTCTATGGAGAATCCACTTTTTTTCAATTTCCTGTAAATTTTGGGAAGCGGATCCGCCATAAAATTCAATTTTAGTGAGATTTTAACTTGTTCTGGAGTGAAAAGATGTTTCAAAATTTTAATTTCAATACCAGATTCAGTAGCTGGATAACCAACCGGCATCTTATCAAGGTGTTTCTGTAATTTTCGATAAATTTCAATATTTTCTTGTTCCATACAATACTGCAATAGTTCCTATTTTAAAAAGTTGATAATTATGCTATAAAGGATTAGGGAATTGATATTATTACAAAATTATTATTGATGCATCTAATAATTTTACTTTTTGTAATCTTTCCATTCAGGAGGAACCTTAGCTACTTTCTCGCGCCCTGTAGGTTGATGTACTTTTTTTCCTAAGGGTCTTGATTTTAAATCTCCCTCAAAAAATTGCTTAATTCTTCGCTGAGCAACTTTAATATATTCTCGTTCTTTATCCACACCAATAACCTTTCGAGAATGCTTTAGTCCAGCAACTACGGTCGTCCCTACTCCGCAAAAAGGATCTAAAACATAATCGCCTTTATTTGTGAGCGCAAGAATGCACCTCTCTACAAGTTCTATTGGAAATTGGCAAGGATGAATCGTTTTTTCTGGATGGTTTGATTTTACGTTTGGAAACTCCCAGAAAGCAGAACTCCAGTCGTCTTCTATTATTTTCCAGACATCTGAAGGATTTTTACCTAATGGATTTCCAGAAAGTTCACCCTTATTTGGACCTTTATAGGCTCGTTTCCCTGGATATTTGGCTGGCACTCTTATCGAATCTAAGTTGAAAATATAATTATCCGTTTTTGTAAACCAAAGAATTGTCTCATACCTTCCAGAAAATCGATTCTTGCAATGTAATCCGTGTCCAAAATGCCATACAATTCTATTCCTCAATTGCATACCTAGTTTTTTGAAAATGTTATAGAAGAAAATATCTAACGGATAAATTTCGCCATTATTTACATAATTACCGACTTCCCAACAAACGCTTCCGTCACTTTTAAGTTTATTACAGAGACTTTTAATGATTATTTCTTGATTTTTTAAATATACTTCTAATGTTGCTTTTTTCTCGTAATTTTTGCCAATGTTGTAGGGAGGTGAGGTCACGATTAAATTTATGCTATTATCAGGCACAGTTTTCAAAAATTTTAGTGAATCTCCATGATGTAAGATGATCTTAGCCTCTTCAGCAAAATCGGCATAAATTTTATAAGTTTTTGGATTAGAGGTTTTCTCTTTCTCTGTTGTCATTATTAATTCATTCTTAAATCTTAATAATTGAACGATAAGAATTATAACTACTATTGACCTTAATCAGATTTTTTAAATTAAATTATTTGTTAAGCCTTTATCAAAATTGCAAACTATATCATTACCTTTCAAACTCAAAATGAAACATGTTCGAATTTAGATTTATAAACACTTTACAACTATATTATTAAAAAATCATTAAAATTGAAAAGTAGATGTGAAATATATGAGTGAACATAATAAAGAAAATCCTGAAATTTTAGATTTAGAAAGTTTACTTGCTTATCAAGAAGGCTCTGTTGTAAGTAGAATGTTGATGAACAAAAAAATGGGCACGGTAACATTGTTTTCTTTTGATAAAGGTGAGGGTTTAAGTGAACATACTGCTCCGTTTGATGCAATAGCTTACATAATCGATGGCAAAGCGGAAATTATAATATCTAAAAAGAGTTACATTTTAGAAAAAGGGCAAATGATAACCATGCCAGCCAACGATCCACACGGTCTGAAAGCTTTAGAACGTTTTAAAATGATGTTAATAATGGTTAAAGCTTAGAAAATAAGTGATTTTTTTTCTTATCCTTATATCTTTTGAAAAAAAATACTTTTATTTTTTCTAATTAAATTTTTTCTTTTTCTCCAGAAATTGTTGTTCAATCAATATATCCATCTGAGCATTCAACCAACACAACTCATCATAAGTACTAGATGAATTAAACACTTCCTCTGCCTTTTTACGAATATCTTCAAGCGTTGGCATGTTTAAACTGATGTTTAGAATAATTTCAGCTAATAACCAGCATAAATCGTTATATGAATATTTTTTTAATGAGAGATAATAAGCACCTTCTCTGATTTGAGATTCTAAACCAATTTCTTCATCATCTATCAACTCATCATCTTTTTCTGTCACTTCTGAAGTTTCATCTTCCTCAATTTCTACAACAGGTACCCTGTGGTTTCTTAGTTGTGTTAACCATGCAAACACCCCTGCTTCAGCGTCTTCCTCTTTATTCTCTGGGGGCTTAATCTCTAAAATAGATGGTACTACTTCTTTAGGTGCCACCAATACCAGCTCGGGTCTACGTCCAGTTGATTTACCCGGTATTAGTCCCTTTTTTAACTGATCCATCATCGATAAAAATGATCCATATTCCCGCTTTTGCATCATTATTAATATCTTACACGCACCGCCACGATCTTTGTCAAATCTCCTAGCCCAAGCTGCTGTTAGGTCTTTCTTATATTGCGGAACTTTAAGTCCTACCCAAATATAAAGCGTTTTTTTCTCAATATCATCAATCAAATACACGTGATTATCGTCAAACTCTAATTCACTTCGATCGATTAAATTTCCTTTATCATCAAGACTATAAAAATTCAAAAATATACCACACTAAAATTGAATAAGCTTATAAAAATAGATTCAATTAAGGTATAAAAATTTTTATTAATACTATGGTTTTACTTGAAATATTAATCTATTAATATTTATTAATCGCTTAATAATTAGAAATTTCTTCCATTCTCGCTGAATAAAATTATAGAATATCTGTCAGCAAATTCTACAGGTGAAAATAAAATTAAAAAAATCGAACTTTTCTCTAAAAATGGTGATTCTCGAGGTTTTTACGATCTCGCTAATCAAGTTAACGATTTAACAGGTAAAGAGTGGGTATTTTCAACAAAATCAGTAATTCCAAAAGGATATCCTCCAAGTTTTCAATTAAATCTAAGGAATAAACATGGAGGTCAAAAACCGCCTGAGTTATGTGAAAAGTTGATTAAAACTTTTACTAAAGAAAAAGACTTAATTCTTGATCCTTTCTGTGGGGTCGGAGGAACTTTGATCGCATGCAATTTGAGCAATCGTAATGGCATTGGGATTGAAATCAACCAAGAATGGATAGAAATTTATCATAAAGTCTGCAATATTGAATCAATCGCACCTCAAAGGGTTATAAAGGGTGATTCCCGTGAAGTTCTTCGTAAATTTAGTGAAGACCCAAACTTTAAAGTAGATTTTATATTGACTGATGTTCCATTTTGGAAGATGGACACTGTTGAGAAATCGAAGGGTACTTACAAAAAGGTTGGAGAAGAATCTAAAGGAGTCTATTCAGATAAATCAAAGTTAACACGATTTACCCCTAATTCTCAAGATCCTCAACAGAAAAAACATGAATGGGAACTTCTAATGAAACAAACTTTCAACGAATGCTTTAAACTTCTAAAACCAGGGCGGTATTGCGCAGTTTTTATAGGAAATATGTATGCTGATGGGCGTTATCATCTTTTAAACGCTGATATTGCCCGCATTTTAAGTCAAATCGGTTTCGTCCTAAAATCAGAGATAATTTGGTACGATGTTAACAAAAAATTACATCTTTACGGTATCAATTATTCATGGATACCGAGTATTGTACATCAATTTATTATGGTTTTTAGAAAAGAAAGAATTAACAAACTCACCCCGGAAGAAAAAGACAAAATTAAAGCGAAAAACCTCCAGATGACTGAAAAAGAACAATGAAGTGTGTTTAAGCAGGTGTTTATAATATCTTTCTGTTCTTTTTAATATTACTATCCTTCTCGTTTCGTTGCAATAGCAGTAATCCAGCCCTTTTCTTTTTGTTCGTATACATCAACATCTGAAAATCCTGCTTTAGTTAGAAATTCCCTATACTCCTCAGGTGAATGAAGTTTAAAGTTTCCGAGTTTCGCCCAATTCTCTACTATTTTTCTTATCTCTTTATTTTCGCATTTATAACCCTCGTTGACTAATAATAACACCCCGTTGATTTTTAAAACACGATGTATCTCTTTTAAATCTTTAACTAAATCTGGCCAAAAATAATAAGCTTCAAAACCTGAAACTACGTCAAAGGTGTTATCCTCAAAGGGAAGGTTTGAGACTGAACTCTCACGAATCTCAACAGTTCCCCCTTTAATGTATTTTTTATTAATTTCTTTACTTACTTTCACTGAAGTGGGTGAATAATCAATTCCGAACACTTTCCCACTTGTCGCAATTTGCGCAAAATGGTTAATATTAGCACCACCTCCACATCCAATGTCTAAAATTACCATATCTTTCCTTAATTTTATGTGAGAAGATCCCCATTCTGCTAACGAAGCGTGTGAAATATTCATCCTCTTAGCGATTCTTTTTCCGAAAATTCCCCTTGGTTTTTTTACTTGGTTAATTGCATATTTAAGATATCCGATAAGTACTCACTTTTTTATGATTTTAGATCTTTCGTAATATAAAAATAAAGGCCAGTAGATACGGTAAAGTTGTTACAAGCATTAATAATCCCATAGTGATAAGACCAAGGATAAAACTAGAAATTGTGTAGAAGAAAGCTATTATTAATAAGCTGCTTGGTGGGATTAGATCAAACCATTTCGTGCGTTTTAGGTTGTTTCTCTTCCAAATAACAATGCCGGAAGCCCACACGATGGTAAATATCATCCATACCACTAAAAATACTAAAGGTAAATTAAATATAAAAGGGATTCGAGTAATCATTCCTACCAATATTAGTATTCCTAATCCTATTGGAATTACACCTAACACGGTATATAATTTTCGGGGTAATGAGCGTCTAGAATCAACTTCTGCAACATTTAGTAACCTTAGTTTTTTGTCATCCTTTTCCCAACTTAAACCGTAAGGTACTAGAAAAGCTATAGGGATAAAAAACCAACCAAAAAAATTAAAGGCAGGGATGTTGAAGTATTCTCCGCCTCCAAACATCCAAGCACCGGATTCCACGGCAATTGGATCCATACCCCAATCAAGACTGAGTGCAATTAGTGTAGTTGTAAGTATTCGCTGCCATAAGGAAAGCTTTAACCGTTCAGTTATTATCATAGAACTGTAAATAATGCCTACCCAAGATAGAGTAATAGACAGCGGGACTCTATCAAAAATCATAATCAATTCTGTTGCGTAAGTAAAAATACCTGTAAAAACTCCTATTAATTCTAGAGATGCCGCAAAAACAAAAATAGTTGCTATCAGCAGTAAACGCTGAATTCGATTCTTTTTCGCGTCCAATAGTGCGTGAACTACGGATAAGCCCGTCAATATATAACCGATTAATCCTGGAAGAAGTACTAATCCCGACATCTTATCTCTTTAACATCTTAAAATATGATAATATAATTAAATAACTTCAATATTTATTTTATTGATTATTACTATAAAAATTTAATAAAGAGTAGTTTAAAACACAAATCCTTTCGTTATGTCACGAGGAATCAAATTGACGAGCCCGAATAACATAGATGTCAATGGAGACCTTCTACCTCGACCAATGTCTTCCCTTTATACTCTGAATCATAACAACGAAATGATTAAGAATAAGAGGCTTAAAAAGTTTAAAATCTATAACAAATATATTGTTCTTCCTTTATATCGATCAAGAATTTTACCTCTTTTAGGATTTGGAAGATTATTTCTCATTTTAACAACACAAGGAAGAAAAACAGGGAAGAAAAGAAGAACACCGTTAGAGTACCGTCGGAAAGAAGGTATCATTACAATATTTTCAGCTAGAGGTGAAGATGCTGGTTGGATGAAGAATATCCGGGCTCATCCTGACGCGCTTATGGTAAGACATGGGTTCCATCGTTTCCAACCGCAGGTAGAATTTGTAACAAATGAAGACCAAAAGCTTGAAATTATGAAATGGTACGTAGTGAACTATGGAAAAGCGGCAAAAATGCTTTTTGGTTGGAATCCTAAAGTTGACGATCCGGAAACAACGAATTTCACAAACCTATTAAAATTAATTTCCATAATAAAGCTGGAACGACCTAAAGATTAGAGTTTAGTGCCACCAAGAATATAATAAAATCCAAAGAAATGTTCTTCGTAAAAAGTAATTTTAAATTTTGATTTAACATAGCCAATAATGTCTCGACTAACATCTACTCCCCAAATTTGATATACTTGCTTAAGAAAGAAGTTCATATGCTTGTAGGGGATTTGAGAACTAAGTTTCATTCCAATCATTGAATAAGTACCATTTGGTTTTAACAGATCGTATGTCATATCAATTACTGATTTAAAATTAGGAATGATTTCCTTGGCATAAGTACAGAGAACCGCATCATAAAGGATTTTAGGCTTATAATCTGTGATACTCATATTTAATAGTTCTATATTATTCCAGTTGTTCTTAATAGCAAGTGCCTTTGCTAATTTTAAGGATTCTGACGAAATATCGATTCCAACAAGTTTACCCTTTTTACCTAAATAGCGTTCTATAATTTTAAAATTATATCCCGTACCACATGCCGCATCGAGAATTACAGAATTATTATTTAACCCTAATACATTGATAGCTTTTTTTCTATAAATTGAATTTTCTGTAGTTCTGCCAACAATCATGGTTAAATAATAATATGCCATATTTTTGGCTAATTTATCATACTTTTGTTTTACTATTTCGTCTTCCCGTTTCATTTCTTCTTCTCCTCAATATTCACTACGATTTAAAAAATCTTGAAAAATCTTAAAGAATAGGATTATAAAATATAATGCTCTTGGTAAAATCGTATACTTTCTCGAGTTATTGCTGAAAATCATCAAATCTGTTTTGGTTGTTCAAGTAGTATAGTATTATAATCCCTTATATTTCGTCATACAAAAATATTAAAATCAGAAATTGTTATAAAAATCAAGGTAATTAATACTTTAAAATAGCATTTACAGTTCTGAAGCCTAATCTGATTTGACAGCAGAAGAAATTACAGATCCTTACGAAAAAATTTTACAAAATATGCGTGAATACCCTAACGATATCCCCATTGTTGATGGAAATGTATCAGAAGCATTTAGGGCGTATATTAAATTACTCTTTACCCCCGAAGAGGCAGAAATTGCTCAATACTTAACTGTTAAGCCCCAATCCATTAATCGAATTGCAAAGAAAATTGGAAAAAGCAAGGAAAAGATTAAAAAAATTCTAGAAGAAATGACCAATTCGGGTATCATTCAAGATATCGGTGGTTATTCCTACTTCTTAGCGATGGCTCATCTTTTGAATATGGGATTTAAAAACTCAAAAACATTCGAAAGGCTTGGAAAGGAAGGAGCTGAGCTGTATCATCAGTTCTTCGTTGAAGAAAAATATTACATGCGATACGAATCTTCCGACGCTGGTACTCCAATTACTAGAATTGTTCCCATAGATACATCAATTGATCATATGTCTATAATATCCAATGCTGAAGAGATTCATGGTATATTAGATACCTGTAAAGGCCCAATTGTAGTAACCGATTGCCCTTGTCGTAATAGAACTGAGACCTTAGGAATCAGAGAATGTAAAGATAACTTTCCTATTTCAGAAACGTGTTTTCAAGTTGGTTTGTTCGGGGAATATTTTTTACGGAGGGGAGAAGGACGAGAAATCTCTCTTGTAGAGGCCCATAACCTAGTAAAGAAATTGTCAAAAAAAGGTTTAGTTTTTACCGTTGCAAACAGTAAAAGTCCAATCCACCAAGTAATATGTTCTTGTTGTGCCTGTTGTTGCGCTCTTTTAAGAGGAATGACGCGATTTGAAGATAAAAACGAAAATTGTACGGCTAAATCGAACTATATCGCTAAAGTTAATCGACATTTATGCACAGGATGTGCTCTTTGTGCAAAAAGATGTCCATTTAATGCTATTACAATAAAAAAAGAGAAATCTATTGTAAATCTTAAAAAGTGTTATGGCTGTGGAATTTGTGCGGCATGTTGCCCTGTAGATGCAATCAAACTTCATCGAAAAGAACAATCTTATATTTATCCTGACTCTGTCCAATTATTAGAAAAAATTTACCAAGAAAATAGGAGAAGCGATTAAAGAGTCACGATAAAGCTAGTCTTTACTCCACTCTGTAGCACATTGTCCACACTTATATTTTTTCGCATAAAAGCCTGGATAAATTACTCGCGTTTTATCATCAATCTCGCGTATTTGTGATTTATTTGTATTTCCACAATTCGGACAGACTTTTTTACGATAACCAGTTTGTCCATTAGTTTTGGTTGAAACTCCTTCTTCCAATAATGAGTCTTTATGGGCATCTAACTCTGGTATCTGATCAATAATTTCAGTTGTAATAAATTCTCTACCGGTTTTTGATTGAAGCTCTCCACTTTTCACAACTTCTATTGATTTCTCAAAGATTTCATCTTCTTTCTTTATTAAATCCTTTTCCCTAGTTTCTAAATCATCTGCTACTGCTATATGTTCTCTATTTTCTTTTTCGATCACATTAATCGTTTTTGCAAGGAGTAAAGCATCTTTTTGCTTTAAACTTTCATTTTCTTTCCTTAAATCGACAACTTTCTTCTCTAAATAAAAAACTTTTTCCTCAAACTTTGCTAACCGAGAGTTCTCAGATTTAATGGTATCAATTATCCTAGATACTTTTTGATTTTCTTTTTTTAATTCGAGATTATTGCGTTTTAAAACCTCTGCTGTCTTTTGTAATTCTTCTACTGAGATTTCTTTATTTCGAAATGTAGAATTAATATCTTCAAGTAATTTCTTTTCTCTCTCCAAATCAGTTAACTTTTTCTGTAAATTCTTTAAATCTATCTCAAAACGTTCTACATTGGAACTTTCAGTTTGAATCTTCTTAGTACTTTCTAAAAGTAGTTTGTTTTCGTTTTCTATCTTGGAAATTTCTTCACTAAGGGATTTGTTCATGTTTTCTAATCTCCCATAATCTTCGATCAAAGTATTGAGAGAATTTTGAGTTTTTACGATTATTTCATCTTTTACAGAATCATTTAGACTTTTTTCAATGTTTTTTATTTCTAGCTTATAATTTTCAATGTTTTGTTTAAGAACCTCTTTCTCCTGTTGCTTTTGAGCTAAGTCCTGTTTTTGTGAACTGATTAATTCTTTCAAAATGTTTATCTCTTCGGATTCAGGTTTTTCCTCTTTAGATTTTAGATATTCTGGCCTGGAAGATTCCCTCTTTTCTTCTAACTTCGTTTCTAATTTTGCTACTTTCCGCTCTAAACTTTCAATTGTTTTTTCTAATTGAGCATGGGTTTTTTCTTCTTCTTCAGCGTCGTCTATTAGATCCTTTAGGTTTTTACTCATATCCAAAAACACTCATTTTTTTTTCATTAACTGATTACACTTAAATTATAATCGCTTTCATATTATTAATATTTCGAAGTATTATAATTAAACTCTACAAATTTCATTGAATATTAGCTAATACTAATACTTGTATATAATATAAAAATATAAGTCTCAAGTCACTATTTAATATAGAAACACCAGTTAAGAATGTCAAATATGGTAGGGTCAAACAAATATTTTTTTAAAATTTGTATTGTCGGCGATTCCGAAGTAGGAAAAACCACTATTCTTAACCAATATTTGAAAAGGAGATTCGTTCCAGATGCTCAAAGAACAATTGGATCTAATTTTTTCGTAAAATATGTTAAAGTTCCCGAGCTTAAACGCATGGTTACTCTACAGTTCTGGGATTTAGCAGGACAGCCTCGATTTAAATGGGTTAGATACGCGTTTTATAAAGGTGCAAAAGGTATCGTGTACGCATTTGATTTGACTAGGAAAAATACTCTGGATAACATATTAACTTGGAAAGAAGAAGTGGAAAGCAAAATTGGAGTCGTTCCAAATATACTCGTTGGAAACAAACTAGATTTATTGACTTCAGAAAATAGGTTAATTAATTTAGATGATGTAAATCACATCAAGCAGCAAGTTTCCGCAAGCGAATATATAGAAACAAGTGCGAAAATTGGCACCAAGGTAGAAGACGTTTTTTCTAAATTAACATTAGAAATATATAAATCTAACACCGAAAGCTTAGAATAAACCCTTTTTTCTTTAAATTACTATAAAATTAGTCTTTAATAATTCCTTTAATCTAACCTTAACATTTTATTTATTGATTTAGCTACAGCGTAAGCCATTAAAGGCGGTACTGCGTTACCAACTTGTTTGTATTTATCTTTCATGGTACCGCAAAACTTATATCTATCTGGAAAGGATTGCAATCTCGCCGCTTCTCTAATAGAAATCGCTCTATTTTGAGTGGGATGAATAAATCTCCCAGGGGCACTTACGCATCCACAATTCCCCGTTATTGTATCTGCTGGAAAACCTAAATGAAGTCTCCCATAAATGTTCGGGTATCCCCCTTTGAGCTGAAATTCCTTCGGTAAAGAGCCATGATTCATCCCTTGGTCGATATGGGAGATTCTTTTTCTCACGATTTCGCTATGATTCGGGGCAAAATGGTCATACAACTCGTCAGAGTTTTCCCTTAAATATTCTTGATATTGAGTTAATGGCGATCCGTTATATTTTACTGTTGAGTTCTCGACTCGCTGTTTTGTAAGGGGTTTTACCTTGAGAATATCAGAAAGAGCGTCTTGAACAGTCAAATAAGACGGGAGCACATTTTTCTCTTTATCTGACTTCATTGCAATATTATTTTTATTAGTTTTTTGAATTGTTAAAGAATTAACCGATTTGTCTTGAGTTCCTATAAAAAACACTCTCTGCCGTAATTGTGGGACTCCGTAATCAGCTGCTAGCAATATTTCCATTTTACAATTATATCCCATCTCTTTGTACAAATTAACAACATTTTCTACTACTTTTCCCTTCCCCATAGAAAGAATTCCAGGAACATTTTCCATAACGAAAAATTTCGGTTTGAAGTATTTAACCCACTGAATAAAATAAAAAATTAGCGTGTTACGAGGATCGTCGGGTCTCCTATTTCCAACTGTAGAAAACCCTATACATGGAGGACCCCCAATTATTCCGTCTATTTCATTGCTTTTAAGATATTTATCAGAAATTTCCTCGCAATTTAATAAGGTAATATTTTTATTTAACGTTAGCGTTTCAGAATGATTTCTTCTATAAGCGCTATAATAATTTTCTTCTAATTCTATTGCCAAATCAATCCTAAATTTAGCCATTTCGAAACCTAGCGATAAACCACCCGCTCCACAGAACAAATCTATTATATGATTACCTTCTTCAGTCATAGCAATAATAAGGAATACAATATAGAGTGATAATCTTAACAATAAGAATAAAATGAAACTAATCTTTAATTAATAACTATAAAACTAGATTGAAAATTGAATAATGCATAACTCATCCCAATCAGAAGAAAATGGTTAAGGAAAGTAAATATATTTTGATTAGGAATATTCTACTAAAGTGGTACGATGATAATAAACGCCAATATCCTTGGAGGAAATCAAAGGATCTTTACGAAATATTGGTTACGGAAATCTTACTGCAAAAAACAATTGCCTTGAACGTCTCCAATATGTATACCTCCTTTTTTAAGAAGTACAAGGATCTCTCGTCAATTTACAATTCTGATATTTCCGATTTGCAATCTACGATAAAAGTATTGGGGTTATCAAATAAACGAGCTCTGATTTTGAAAGACTTGAGTCAATTAATCATAACTAAACATAATGGAGAAATCCCGCGAGATACGGATAAACTTAAAGAAGTAAATGGCATAGCTGATTATGTGAGTAATGCTTTTGGGTGCTTCGG
>JAHLWV010000225.1 GCA_019057735.1 Promethearchaeota archaeon
TGGGAAGACAACTTAATAGAGCATATGATAAAAGACTTATTGGAGATTATGGAACTTCAATTACAATTAATAAAAACGAGGCTCAGGGATTATTAGATATAGGTCAAGATTTCGTAGAAAATATCGCTGAATATCTAAATAAGAATAAAAATCTGTGATTAGATTTTCCATATTTTAAAAAAGATGTTGTATTAAGATTAAACTAAAGAGATCTTAAAAAAAATGTTCAAGAAAACATCAGAATTTAATAATTCAGTCCCTTAAGTCTATGAACTGTGGTAAATTGGTTTTTCCCGCTGTTTCTTAGATAATTCATCGATTCTTCGATTCCTTCTACCGTCAAGTTAAACATAGGGATAAGGCTCGAAATAATCTTCCTCGTCCATGGTACCCACTCTAACCGTATTAATTCAGGGTTTAACCAAACGACATTGTTTTTGAAGTGGTTGGCTATTTCTCTAATGTAATAAATACCAGGCATCTCGTTTCTATGGTAATAATAAATCGAACCATATCTTTCCGTAAGCTCCCAAGAAGCCATAGCAGCGTCGCCAACGACAACTACTTTGTACTTATTATCGTATTTTCTTAAAAGCTCGTCGAAATCTATAGCCTCGTCAGAATTTCTTTGAGCATTGAAATAAAGTTGGTCATATACGCAATTGTGGAAGTAGTAAAACTTAAAGGATTTCCAATGCGACATGTTGTTTGCAGCAGAAAAAAGTAGGTTAACAAGATGAGCGTAGGGGGTCATGCTTCCTCCAACATCCATAAGAAGGATAAGTTTAACATTGTTTTTCCTTTTTTTCTCGAAAATAAGTTCAATGTCCCCGCCATTTCTAGCAGTTTCATCAATTGTTTTATCCATGTTTAACTCGTCTTGCTTCCCTATCTCTTCCAATTTTTTTAGACGCTTCAATGCGACTTTAATTTGGCGGGTGTCTAAAACGATATCTTTTCTGTAATCGGCAAAGATTCTTTTTTGGGCGATTTGTATTGCCATGCGCATGCCGGACGAGCCACCTACTCTCATACCCATTGGGTTTTGTCCCGAATGACCAAATTGAGAAAAACCTTGAGTTCCAATCCATTGATCTCCAAAATTATGCTCCTCATCCTGTTTTTTAAGTAATTCTTCGAAATGTTTTTGTAATTCTTCGATATCAAAATGTTGGTTAAGAAATTCCTGAAATCCGTCAGGTAATTCTGGTGGATTAATATCTTTTTGAAGCCAATCCCATATTTCTTGTTTGATTTCTTCAGGGAATTTTAAAGACGCGTTTTTGAAAAAGTTAGCAAACGAAATATCGTAAATGTCAAAGTGATGTTCGTTCTTACATAATATAGACCTCGAAATATAGTAGAACTCGACCATGTTATGGATAAGGCCTTTTTCTAACGCCTCCATAAGGGTCATATATTCTGTAATACTGACCGGCAACCTTTCTTTTAGGTAATAAAAATACTCAACAAACATATTAAGAATTTTAAATTTTTGAAATGAAGTTAGAATAACTAAAATGTGAAAAATCTCTTTATTCCTATATATATTAAATATAAATTCATAATAAAATTTAGCAATCATTTAATCCTAAAAAATTTTAACTTCGTTTAATAGCTGTCTGTCATCGCTGTGGACTCTACTGACAAGATATTTACACAACTTTTACATTTAAGTAGCAATAATTTTAAATATCTATTAAGAGATATAATCATATTTATCTAAAAACAAAAAAATAAAGTAAATTCAAAGTGAAATTCTATGAAAAAAATAAATAAAAGTTCTTTAAGCGCAATACTGATTATCTTTGGTTTCTTTGTCATGACCCTAAATTTCTGGGATAATCCTGCTACAGTTCAACCTATTTTTACTGAAGATGGCGAAACAAATGAATCATTACCGAATACGTCGCAATTTATACCTCGAACAATTAGAGTAGCAATCTACAATGAAACTAGTCTTTCAAGGCCTAGTTATGCCACAGTTGGTTTATTGAATAATAATTATACGGCTCTTAAGATATTATTAGAGGGTGCCGGTTATCAAGTAAGTGAACTTAATGAATCCGATATCTTAGCTCATAAATTAATAACTGCAGATTATGATGTATTCATTATGGTTGATAATTTACCAAGAGATAGCATTACTGATTTAGTAAAAGAATTTTGGCTAGGAGGCGGAGGAATCTTCAGTTTTGATAGTGCCATTAGCTATATATGTTATGCTGGAATGATCCCACATGAATCTGAAGGATCAGAAAATTATAATAACTATTGGCATTATTCACCATGGTCAACTACCCAAAACATTACAGCAAGACATCCAATCACTAAAGACTAGCAAATAAATGATACAGCTATTGAATATAATATGGATTGGGCTGCTTTCAATTGGGCAGCTTTACAAGTTACTTCTATAGCATCAGATATTACTAAATTAGCAACCAAACAAGGTTTTAGTAATCTTGCTACTGTTGTTGCATGTGATCCTCATCTAAAAGGAGGGCGTGTAGTTCAAATGCTCGGTGATGGTGAAACTATCGGAGAAAATATGGATTACATGATTATTGATGCTATAGATTGGCTCTGTCCAAGACCTAAAGGCAGAATTGTTTTTGATTTATCTCACCAACCACGGTTAGGAGTTGATGATTGGGACATTTTAGCAACGATTCCTGGGCATTACGAAGAGTGGCGAAATGAATTAGTTAGTCGGAGATATACTTTTGATAAGCTTTATCCATCAGCTTCAGGAAATTTTACTTTAGATCGCTTAAGTAAGTATGATTTGTTAGTTGTTGTACTTCCTGATTTAAATTATTCTACATCCGATCTTAATATTATACCTATTTGGGTCAGTAATGGCGGAAGTCTTTTGGTTATGGGTGAATTGCCTGATCCTCTTTATATAGATGAAGATAAACAAATTAATTTACTTCTCACTGATTTTAATTTAGAAATGAATCTAACTTATACAGGTTTGGCGACAATTGATGCTAAGGCTAATCCGCACCCTACTATTGAAGGTTGTACAGATTTACAAATGGATTGGAGAGGTGCAATTAATATATCTGGAGATGCATACGCTCTATGGGAGTATGGAGGGAATATTCACGTAGCTTGTCAAGATACTGGAAATGGAAGGATTATCCTTGTTGCTGATATGAATTGGGTCACAGATGCCCAAATTGCTAACCAAGACAACCGTCAATTTGGTATTAATACAATCAATTGGCTTACTTCTGATGATGCTAAAGTTCTCCTCTATGTTGACGAACCTGATAGTCCAAATTACTACAGAACTCCGGTTTCTAACGCTCTTAACAGTCTAGGAATTAATTTCTATCTAACTTTTGATGAAAACTATTTTAATCTTTCGATGAATTTATACGATTGGGAACTAGTAATAATAGATCAACCTTGGCATGGTCTTCCTACTTCCGTATTAACAACAGTGAATAATTTTGTTAAAGGAGGGGGTCTATTAATAATGTCTGCGTACAGAGTAGATAACAATCCAACTCATCCTTTATGGGCAAGATTAGGATTTGCATTTGATCAAGAACAACCTGGGGCTTCGTCACTTTATATTTGGGATGCAGCACATCCAATATTTAACTGGCCTGTTGATTATGGGGCGGTTAGATTTGATCCAATTATGGACTACGGCGACGAAGGTGATCTTCTTAGAGTTTATCCAAATGCTACTTCTTTAGCAGGATACACAGCATCAGAAACTGAGAATAATACAAATATAGTTTTAGCTAATGGTGGAAAAACGATATATAACGGTTATCTTATCGATCAGTTTTGGGGAGATTTGGATAATTCTACTTATGCAGATAATTTTGAACTGTGGGTAAATGAAATTGCATACATGCTCTATCAAAGTCTTTCGGTTGGAATATCTTCTCCTCATACTAGCGATATTTTTAACGCTACTGCTCCAGATTTCATTATAACAACTGATGGAATCGCTCTAATTGATACATGGTACACTCTTAATAACGGAGCCGAATATCATATTTCCTCTACGAGTGGAGCGTTAAACCCAAGTGCTTGGGACGGCTTACCAGACGGCGACGTTTCGCTCAAATTTTACGTTGAAGATTCAATCGGACAGCAAAAATTTAGAAGCGTTAACATCGTAAAAGACAGTCAGGGACCAAATATAACTATAACTTCACCTAGTGTTAGTGATATTTTTAGCACCACTGCCCCTAGCTTTATAGTCGAAATCTTTGATGAGCATCTGGATAAAATGTGGTATACAATTAATTCTGATCCTACTAAATACTTTTTCACGACTAATGGTTCCATTGATCAAACTGCTTGGGACGCATTGGCAGATGGCTCAATAACCATACGATTTTACGCGAACGATACGGTAAGCAACGAGGCATTTGCAACAGTCTCCGTGGAAATAAGTACAGATGAAAACGGAGGACCCGGAATTATTCCAGGTTATAATTCATACATTTTAATTGGAGTAATTTTTGTTATTTCAGCTATAATCATTAAGCGACAAATAAAGCAAAATAAATTTAAAAATTAAATCTTTTTTTTTATAAGGTAGCAAATTAGTCTTAGTGGGTGTTCTGTAACACGCTATA
>JAHLWV010000226.1 GCA_019057735.1 Promethearchaeota archaeon
CGTGAAATTAATCTTTCACGATCATGATTTTAATGGCATCTATTGCAAAGAGTCATAAAGCAATTGAGCTATTGTAGAAAAAGCATAATCAACATTTTCACCAGTTAAAGCGCTGGTTTCAATATACCCTAAATTTAGATAACTCGCAAGATCAGAAGCTTTTTTAGATGTGTTCTCAATAGAATGGTCGATATCTTTTTTATTGCCAAGAATATAACCAGTTAAGGCCGGTCTATCCGTTAACTGGTTCTGAATGTCATAATACCAATTTGAAACGCTTTCCAGAGAGTTTGGCTTTGACAAATCGAATATTAGAAATATGCCATCGGATCCTAAATAGAATTGTTGCCTCATAGTTTCGAACTTTGCTTGCCCTGCTATGTCCCATAAAACCAATTGTATGTAAGATTCTTCTATTTGAAATATTTTATCGGAGACGTGCACCCCGAGTGTTGGAATATAATGCCTTCGAAACGCGTTATTAGTATATCTTAATATTAAAGAGGATTTACCAACAGAAGGATCGCCACAGATAATTATTTTAAATTTATAGTCAATTAAATTGGCCTCTTTTATTTTCTGATCAGGAAAAGCTTTAGCATTCTCCTCGGCAATTTCATTATTTTTAAACTCGGTTAAAATTTGATCGATATTAAGGAAAAGCTCATTAAAAATATCTATATAATTCTCTCTTTGAGCTTTTAATTTTTGCAAATGTACAATCTTTTCAGCGACTTCTTTAAATAGAGTTTCAAAATGATTCAAATATTTATAAAAGATAACATCGTCAGATTCTTTAAATAACAAAGTTATTGCTCCTTGCCCAACTCCGCCCCGTCTGTTCTCATCATTCCATTTTATATATTTTATTAATCCCTTTAAATTTAAGGAAGGAAATGGAAGAATTACTAACGATTCAGGAATAAGACCTTGTTCTCCTGATAAGACTGTAATTGTTTTAACACTAATATGAATTCTACTCGACTGAGGAACATCTCCTAACCATACAAATGGATTTGGCCCAAGTTCATCGTCCAATTCAGTATACAATATTCCTTTTATTAGTTTAGCTTCCATTGTAAGGCGATATTAATCTGATAAAAAATTGAAAATTTCTTAATATTACTATCGAGTAGAAATATAAATATTAACGCTTTTTAGAGTAAAAAAGCTTTAAATGTGTCTGAAATATAAATAGGAAGAGATTAAAATAATAAAAATTAATCTTTTATATTTTCTAAGAGCGAAATAATTCTGTAAATCGTAGTTCGCGAATGAAATGGAATGTTTGCATCTTGAGATAGATCTGTAATCATATACATCACACTACTGGCAAGAACTGCGGGCGAATCATCTTCACGCTTTAATTCTTCGATTCCCTTTTGAGCTACTCGTTTAATATTGCGTGGAACGCCTCGATCGTTAATCATTCCATTAAGTAAATAATCCACTTTTGAAAATGCGTCTACTATTTCTTCAGTAAATTCTGGTCCCCTTGGCATAATCATTTCACTTTTTAATGTAGTCTAAAAAATAATAATAAAATACTCGATTACTTGACTATTTAAATATTATTTAAAATTTAATTTTTTTGATTTTCTAATATAAATAAATAGAGAAGTAGTGATAGAATAATAATAAAAGACTAAAAAATTCCAAATTCACGTATTTTTTTCGTTAATTTTGGAATTTCTTCTTCGAACGTTTTTAACTGATTATGATATCTGTCATAAATTTCTGTAAACGCTACACTTCCAGCTTGATTCAACTCTTCAACGAAACTATTAGAAATTTCAGATATCTCTGTAAAAACATTATTAAATTTATCAGTAATTTCTATTAACTTCGATTCAACCTTTTTTCTTTGCTTTCTTTTCATGTTCCTCAATTTTCCTCGAGGTATTCTTATATTATCAATTAGTTTATCACATTTATCCAAAAATAAATATGTGTTCGCTCGATTTTCTTCCGGTAAATTAGTTTCTATGATCTCGGTTCGCCAAGTATTTATCCGTCCTCGCGCAAATGTGTCAAAATTAAGAGAAATAGAATCGATACCTTCCCTTACTAAAAATCGTAGAAATTCAGGGTCATCACTAGGAGCTTGACCACAAATACCGACTTTTCTATTTCGGTCATGGGCTGTTTTTATCAGATGACTTACAGATCTTCGAATTGATTCGCTATTTGTGTTATAATCGTACTCATTCATAAGGGGGATCATTTTTTCGTTGTCTCTACCTACACCATATGTTAATTGGGTAAGATCATTGCTTCCGATACTGAAACCGTCAAAATATTCGCAGAATATGTCGGCACATATTATATTCGAAGGAATCTCAGCCATAACATAGACTTTAAGACCACCCTGGCCTCTAACTAATCCTTCATTTTCCATAATTTCTATAATTTTCTTAGCTTCCTCGGGACTTCGGCAGAATGGAAGCATTGGAATTATGTTAATTAGCCCCCATTCTCTCGCTTTTTTAATTGCCTTCAGTTCTAATATGAAAGCCTCTTGGAATTCTTCATGAACATAGCGTGAACACCCCCTAAAACCAAGCATAGGATTATTTTCTTCTCCTTCGTATATCCATCCTCCGATTAGATTTGCGTACTCATTGGTCTTAAAATCTGAAAGACGCACTACACATTCAGCTAACTCTCCATTTGGTAATGTTTTCCAGACTCCGGCTGCAATAGTAGCAATGCCTTCCGCTAGCTTTTCTATATAAAATTCTTCTTTATCTTCATAACCTGCTGTAATTTCCCTAATCACATCAAGAGTTTCCTTTAATTTTAGAATTTCTTTATTGAATGGATCTTTATGATAGAGATCGCTTTTTTTAATGTTCTCAATTTTCTTTCTATGTTCTAAAAGAACACCATATCTCATAACTAGGGAATCAAACGCAATCAAGGCATTAGGATGAATTCGAATCTCATCGTTTATAATAAATTCTAACCTGGCTAAACCCGTACCATCGGGATATTTGCCTGAAGATAAAGCCCCCTTTGGGATTCCCAAATTAACTAGAACTTGAGTTTTGGTCGAGGGAAGTTGTGCAAATTCGATAGAATCAAAATCATATTCTACATCTTTAAGCCAAAGGCGTGGTTCCCCTTCGCTACAATCAATTGTAATGCTTTCAAGACCGTCTCTTTGCTTTTCCTTAATTTTTTCAATTATATTATCTGCTCCTACTACTGATGCGATATTTAATTCTCGGGATACAATAGCGGCATGGCAGGTTGGTCCGCCTTTTTCAGTAATAACGCCACCTAAATTTTGCATATAAGAGGTCCAATCGGGGTTTGTTTCTTCCGTAATCAGAATATCTCCTTCCTCTAATAAGTGTGCGTCGTTAATAGATTCAATTACTTTGATTTTACCATATCCAATTCTACGACCTATGGCAGTTCCATTATTATCAACTAACAAACCATCGTTAATGAGCTTTACAGGATCTTCTAATAAATAAAATATATCTTCTTTATCTCCTTTTTGTGAATGAACTGTTTCAGGTCTAGCTTGAACAATATAAATTTTACCGTCGTTGCCTAAAGCCCATTCGATGTCCATAGGTCGACCATAATGCTCCCGAATTTTAATAGCGTATTCTGTTAAAATTCTTACATTATCCTCACTCAAACAAAATTGTTTTTGCCTTTCTAATTCCACGGGTAAAGTTACAGTTCCGCCTTTTTCGGTGTCAAAAATCATCATTTGTTCTTTTTTTACCAACTCGCGACTTATTATTTGTAATTTAGGTCCGTGTTTGAAGACAATAAACTCGTCCCCTTTCTCAGCTCCTTGAACGATAAGTTCTCCTAAACCCCATGTTCCTCTAATCACAATTACATTTGGGTTTCCCGAATCTGGATCTTCAGTAAACATAACACCAGAGGATTTTACACCTTTTAGCCCCCCGGCTATTTCTTGTACACCTACGCTTAATTTAACAGTAAAGTGATCGAAACCAGCTCTTTCTCTATACATCGTTGCTCTTGTTGTGAATATCGAGGCCATATCTTTAAGGATATATTCTAAAATTTGATTTTCTCCGGAAATATTTAAGTGTGTATCTTGTTGACCGGCAAAAGAAGCGTCAGGTAAATCTTCTGCCGTAGCGGAGCTTCTAATTGCAAAAGTAGTTTCGCTTCCGATTCGACCCACCAAAATGTGGTACGCTTCTATTATCTCGTCAGCCAAACTATCGGGTATTTTGGCTTGTTCGATGACATAACGGATATCAGCGCAAAATTTATCTACTTTTTGAATTGATTTTATATCTTCTTTCTTAAGCTCCTCTTCAATCTTGTTTATGTCTCGTTTAATGTAATTTTTTAACGTTATCTCTTCGTTTTTAATCCTGAAATAATTAGTCTCTAAAATGTAATCATAAGCATCAGCTGTAACAGCAAATCCTAATGGTACTGGGATTCCAAAAGAAAGAAGTTCTCCCAAAGAAGCGTTTTTTCCTCCAACAATTTCCACATCATTAGCTCGAACGTCGTCGAAAAATTTGATATAACGAAAGCGTGGTTTTTCTTCATTCATCACAAAATCACTTAAATTTTATTTTTCTATTACTTTTTTTTTAAGTTTTTT
>JAHLWV010000227.1 GCA_019057735.1 Promethearchaeota archaeon
AATTAAAATTTGATGTGAATCCTAATTATCTCGGTAATTTTGATTCTTGGAAATTTGCGATATCAATCAATGACATTCAAGTTTATTCTGTTGGTTCCTACACTTTGAAGCAAATGGCAGGAGAGGGGGACTGGCTAACTATTACTATCCCTCAAACTTTATTTCAAAACCAGAGTATTTATGCCAATCCACTAAATGGGACATATTTAACAATTGAAATTTCTCTGGAGTATACTGCGGACTCTGCATCATACAGTTCAACGTTTTATCATATTGATCATCAAGAAATATTCATAGATAATATTGAACTGAAGATAAAAGCAGAAACCACTCCATCATTAATAAGCTTAAAAATGAATAATACAAGTGTAACCGACATAGATTGGGGAAAAGGTACAATCGAACTCTACGGAAACTGGAAAGATACTAATAATGTCATTGGTAATTTCTCGAGTGATGATATTTGGGATCTAGGAAGCTATGCTGTCTCATTTCTTGCTGATTTAAATTTATATACAATTAAAAAAACACCAAGTACTTATTACGAAACAAATTTTGTATCACAGGGCACATCGTTTTCAGTCTCGAATAGTAGTGTTGTAGATTGGAGCAGTTATGCTTATTTTGCTGTACCTTCTGGTTACATTGAAAACAATTTTACTCTCACATTTCCTACTGATATTACTATTACATGGGTATCTGAACCTCAACAACCAACCACCAATAGATTGGCTCAATGCGATACTACCACACCGGGAGTTCTTTTCATTCCTGTAGACGCAATCTCCGGAACTCCAGATGGTTTTTGGAAATTTGAAGGAACATCATCCAATTATTTAGAGCAATTGACGATATATAAAAATTCTACGAATTCACCTACGGGTGTAGATTGGGTTCAAGAAAATGAATTTTTAAGTGGAGACTATATAAATATTACTGCAAAAGTAAATCCAAGTCCTTTAGTTTCAAGTTATATAACACAAACCAATGCTATCATGAATATAAGATTCCCAAATGGTACAATCTGGACTGCTCAGAATCAGATTAAGTCATGTGATTCTAACGGAATAGTATATTTTGACTACTTTCAAGTACCATTGAACCCCCCTAATTATGAAGTAGGAGAATATGAGGTGATTATTACATGGAATAATTCATATTCAAATTTTGGATTATATGAATCAGGGGTTATCTACAAGAAGTTTACTGTAAAACACTTTTCAAGCTTAACACCAGATCAACAATATTATGGGAATATCCTTGAAGGATCTGTAATAAATTTAATAGTATCTTTTACAGATCTCCAAAATGGAGACGCAATTGAAAATGCTATTGTCTATCTTTATAATTTTACCGGGGGAATCGAATATTTCAATGAAATTAATCCTGGTTTCTATGCGTTATTAGATTTCAATACTACTGGGGGTGTTGCTGGAGATAATCTATTATCCATCTATGCAAATTCTACTTTATATACTAACAATCAAGTTGATACGACAATCAATTTAATCCTAAAAACAAGCCTTTCAGCAGAAGAATTTCCTTATGTACAAGTTCCATGGAATCAAAATTTTACGATTCATTTGAATTTCACGGAAACAAATACGGGTAATGGAATAGTGACTACTCCAACGACTAATTGGATCGGTGATTTTAGTACATTAATGACATCTCCTGGTGTGTATAATATGACATTCAACACTTCAGCTTATGAAGTAAACAAACTGCACTCATTAGTTATCAGTGTAAATGAATCAAACTACGATCCACAATCATTATTGATAAAAGTTGACATCACAGAAAGAAGTACAATTATAGATGACATTTATTTGAATCAAGTCCTAACCACATCGATTGAGATTCCTTACGGTGAACTGTTAAATTTGACAGGAATTTATAAGGATAGCACGGGCTATTTCATAGACGGAGCAGTCCTACAATTAAAAGATGGAGCTATAATAATTGGTAATTTGGTAAAGCACCCTATATTCGATCAATACAATCTAACAATTAATTCCTCTGCATTAGGATTAGGAATTCATTCCTTAACGCTCAACGCTAAACAAGATAATTATTCAATCGCTTTAGAAAGCGTGGTTATTACTGTAAGTGAAAGAGATATAAACTTAGAAATATTCCTTAACGCGATAGAAACTACATCGATTGAGATTCCTTACGGTGAATTGTTAAATTTAACAGGAATTTATAAGGATAGCACGGGCTATTTCATCGACGGAGCAGTCGTACAATTAAAAGATGGAGCTATAATAATTGGTAATCTAGTAAAGCATCCTATATTCGATCAATACAATCTAACAATTAATTCCTCTGCTTTAGGATTAGGAGTTCATTCCTTAACGCTTGACGCTAAACAAGATAATTATTCTGCTGCAATAAATAGTATAGTTATTTCTGTTGTTGTAAGAGATACCTTCATTGATGAGGTATTCTTAAATAATATTGATAAGACAACAGATAAATCTATTACCCTTACTTCGGGCGAGCTACTGAATATAACTCTTAGTTACAAGGATTTAATTACGAGTAATTTCATATCTGGGGCGTCCTCCACAATTACTGGAGGAGGGCTTTCAGGAGGATTAAGCGAAAATTTCGTTTTTAATCATTATACTCGAATTATTAATTCATCTATTTTTGATTTAGGAGCTACTTTTTTAACAATTTCTTTGGAAACTGAAAATTATAGCGCAGTGGCTGTATCACTAACGATTTTTGTAAGTGAAAGGGGTTCTGTTTCAGAAGTCTTTATAAATAACACTCAACGCCTTGATAATTATATAATCGTTGAAGTTTGGCAGAAAATTAATATTACAATTACATATGATGATTTAATTTTGGGAACTCATTTATCTAATGCAACTGTTGAGTTATTGGGGATTGGGAATCTAACGGAAAGTCTAGTTTATGAACAGTATACAATAATAATTGATGCGGGAGTTTTAGGACAAGGAATTGATATCTTAAATATCATTGCTCGAAAGGAAAATTACGAGTCTCAACCTATGCAAATTACTGTTGAAATAATAGAGAGAACAACATATCTTCATTTATATATGAATGGATTAAATAAAACCATAGATAAATTCATTGAACTCCCAATTGGATCCCAAATTAACTTTACAATCGATTATTTTGATTCTACAGGAAGCTTTGTTTCTGGGGCTTTGGTTCAATTGTTAGGAGAGGGGTTATTGTTAAATCTGTCTGAAAACTTAGTCCTTCATCAATATTCGATTACTATAAGCACAAACCAATTAGATATAGGTGTTAGATTATTAACGATTATAGCATTTAAGAATAATTACCAGATTCAAACAATTGGTATTAGATTAGATATTCAAAGAATTAAGACAAATATTACTACACATTCAGGAGATTCTGTTATTAACGTCAGCCCGGGAGTTTCTGTTTCTTTAAAGATTGTATTATATGATTTAGATTTCGGTGGAACGGTGAAAAATGCTACAGTTTCTTTCTCATGGTTAGGAGGGAGTGGGTTTTTAACTGATGCTGATGATAACGGAATTTACGAAGCAGTAATCTCAGATATACCCGATGGATCTCATACAATTACAATTTCTGCTTATGCAGGTGATGATTACTCTTTCGAGAGGTACGAAGTCGTTATCACAGTAATTAGACCACCGGAAGAAATACTATTGTTCCTGATTTTACTGATAGTCTCAAGTGTAGTAGCTGTAAGTGCTTTAACTTACCTATATTTATATCAAAAGATATTTAAATACCCTAAACCTGTCAGGAAAGTTAGAAAATACAATAAAACGCTGGGAAAAACAAGTAATCCAGGAGTCGATATAACTGCTAGAGAAAAAGCATTTAAACTAGAATATCAGAATGAACTAGCAAAAAGTTCAAAACTCTTAAAAGGAAAATCACTGGAAGTATCTTCAATGCCAGATAAAATGCTAAAGAAACCAATTGAAAGTTCTGATGAGTAGAGCTTCTAAGTAAACAAAATAAATTCTTATTATTATTTTTTCATTTCATTCTTTTTTCTTAAAATAAATTGAAATAGTATTGATCCTTAAGTTATTCTATAGATGAGCTCTGATTTTAAAGTTTATAAACTGCGATATTCAGGTAATTTCGAAGAAATCCCAGTTGAAGAATTGAATAATAACTTAACTCTGTTTAATGTTTTGATCTTTTATATTCCAGAATTTAAGCGAATGTATGTGTGGATGGGGAAGAAAGCAGCGCAAAGCTTAAAAAGACAAATTCCTCAAATTCGGAGTGCGATTTCAAAAAAATATCCGGAATTAAAAATTTTAAGAAATATCACAATAGAATCGGGATTAGAACCCCCGGAATTCTTAAATATTATAGGAATTGAAAAAGAAGTTCTTAAATCAAATATTAAAAAGTTAGAAATTAGATTATTACCTGTACTTTCTGAAATAAACAGATTAAAAGAGAAATCTGATAAATTTTTCTTTGCGAATGACTATGGAGAGGCCATTAAGCTTGCTCAAAAAATTGTTAATTTAGCAAGGGATATAGAAGATGATTCACTTGAACAAGATCAAATCAATTTTATCAATGAAGCGCACATAAGAGCCCGCGCAAGTG
>JAHLWV010000228.1 GCA_019057735.1 Promethearchaeota archaeon
CATTGTTTTTGCCATTACAATTGTCTTTCGAGCGTCCATAAGCGCAACTTCTTGCGGTGTGGATACAACAACAACATTTTCGTCGGGAATTAGTTGTAGTATATCAAGAGTTTCATCAGAAGTGCCAGGAGGTAAATCACAGATTAAGTAATCAAGGTCTCCCCATATTGCTTCACCTAAAAATTGTCTTACTGCTGACATTTTCATTGGACCACGCCAAATTACTGGGGTATCGCTATCTTCTATCAAAAAAGCCATACTCACGACTTTCGTGCGTAAGGGACCATCAACTGGATAGAACTTCTTTGCGTCTGAGTCAACTCGAGGTCTAACCTTGGGATCAATACCTAACATCTTAGTTACATTCGGTCCCGTTATATCTACATCTAATATCCCTACGCGTAAACCCACGCTTGCTAAACTCATTGCGAGATTTACTGCTACAGTCGTTTTACCAACGCCTCCCTTCCCTGATATAATCACGATCTTATGTTTTATTTTAGCCATATTATCACGAATATTCAACGTTTGCTGGTCCATTACCTCTTCCTTGCCTTGGCTTACCATTTCTTTTAAATCTATATCGGGTATTTCATCTTCTCCCATAATTCATTCACTTTTTCAATTGAATTTAACTATTAATTTCTTTAATTTATGCTTATGATTTTAGATATACAATTATATCCTTTAATTTATCGCTAATATTTTGAAAAGGCTAATATGCTTTCAATTATATTTCAGTTCAATTTATCCAGATTTAATTATAAAATCAAAATCATTTTATGAATAATTATTCTTTATTAAATAATTTTTCCCTCTTATTATATAAGGAATTGCTATAGAAATTTATTTGGAATCTGAGGTTGAATATATAGTTGAATATATAATAATTTTTTAAATTTCTAGCTAATTATTCAAGTTAGTTAAGTATAAATCAAATTAAGGTTAAGATTAGTATAGTGAGGTTACACTAAAATGGAAATAATAGCAATCCCGACTTATAGGGAAGGAGGATTAAATGAAAAAATCCACCCCAAATTTGGAATGTGTGAGAGCTTTACTTTCATTACATTAGTTAATAATGAAATTACGCAAGTTAAAGTAATTGAAAATTCTGCGGCTGATGAAACCCGAAGTAGAGGATCTTTGGCAGCTAAAATTGTTAGAAATAACGGCGCCGAAAAGTTGATTGTTAAGAAATTGGGGTCAAATGCTTCCATGACACTAAATTCTTTAAAAGTTAAAACATACCAATCGCCTAATGGAAGTATACTCGTAAAAGATTTATTAGCTCTTTACTTAAAAGGAAAATTAAAAATGACTCCGGCAGAGGATCTTGTATTTGATAAAGATTTAGCGTAAACTCTAATCCTTTGTGGAATTTTTATAGATTGCTCCTTTTTTTTAAATCTGAAACTAATAAAGTGCATTTTGAAACAAGTTAGTAATCGCCAAGCGATTAACAGCATATACACAAAACTAAAGCACATTCTCTCGAAATTATAACAAAATTTAAGATAAAAAGAAGGATTTAAAATATTTTTTCATTAGAACCCAAGGAAACTCTATGCGTTTTCAACCTTTTATACTTTTAATCTTTAAATCTTTTAAATTTAGTATTGCAAATCTCCTTCTATTGGTCGAGATGAGCAGTAGGAGCAGATTAATTTATATTCAATAATCTAAAGAAATTAATAAGTTTCTAAATATTATACACTCGTGAGACTCTATATTAATTATACTTTTAAGGTGAATTAATTTACCAGTTCAAAACTTTATGGAACTCTATGCTTTGTTACCAAAAACTAACTGTAAAAAATGCAATAAGCCTACCTGTATGGCCTTCAGTTTAGATTTATTGATGGGTAAAGTTAAAGTTGACGATTGTCCTCCGCTTTTAGAGCCAAAGTATAAAAAACAATACGACAAGCTAAAAGAGATTCTTGGTTCAGAAGAGGGGAAACAAAAGGAGCTAAAAATAAACATAGATGAAGATCTCTGCGATGGTTGTGGAATTTGCGTCACTGTTTGTCCTGTAAACGCTAGATATTGTCCATCTAGTTTAAGTGGTAAAGCACCAGAATATCCTCCTGAAGAACATCAACTCTTTCAAGTTGTAGGAGGAAAATGTGAATTGTTAAAAATTGAACATTGTAGAAGGTTAGAATCGGGGGGAAGAGAAAGGGAGTGTCGAGTCTGCGAAACATATTGCCCTCGCGAAGCTGTTAAGATTGAATATGTTTAATTAGTGATTTACTAAAATATATTGAGGAATTTGTTATGAAAAGGTTTACATGCTCAGGTTGTTCGCTCTTATGCGACGATATCATCGTTCAAAGCGATGGAATATTTATTAGTGAAGTTATAGGGGCTTGTTTAAAGGGAAAAGAAAGGTTTGATCAAGTAGGTGCTAAAAATAGGATTACTAGCCCATTGATTAGAAAAAATGGTGAATTGATTGAGGTATCTTGGGATGAAGCAATGAATTCAGTAATAGAAATTATAAAAAAATCTAATAACCCTCTTCTCTATGGATTTTCAAATGTGACATGCGAAGCTCAAGAAGTCGGCATAAAAATAGCAAGAGAAATCAATGGATTCATAGACTCTAATGCTTCAATTTGTCAGGGGAAGTTCTTAAACAAAGCAAAAAGCCTAGGGATAAATTTTACGACCATTACTGAAGTTATTAATAAAGGAGATTTGATAATTCTATGGGGAGCCAATCCCGCAGAGACAATTCCTCGATTACTAAATAAACTTCTCTTCTCCAGAGGGAAATTTCGTATGACGGGAAGAGAAATTAAAACATTGGTAATTATCGATCCTGTAAAGACAGCATCTTTTAGAGTTATGGGAGTTAGAGACCTCGCATTGATGGTAGAACCAAATAAAGACATTGAACTCATACGAATGCTAAAAGAAGAGTGCTGTTCTGCAGATAGCATCCCTTCTGAAGGAGTAGCAGGAATAGATAAAAACGATCTTAAACGCCTATTACTCCATCTTACAGGTGCAGAAAATGGAGTGATTATTCTAGGCCAAGGAGTTATTCAACCCCATCCTGATTATAATTTGGTAGAAGAATTGTTAGAGTTATTACAACTAATAAACGAAAGGCAAGAAAAAGGTCGAATCTCTTTAATGTTATTAGGAGGCCATTTTAACATGGCGGGTTTCGACCATGTTGCGCTTTCTGCTTATGGTGTTTCGGGTCATTTAGAATTCAAAGGCAATCAATTGATAAAAACTAAGGATGGTCTCGTCTCAAAAATTGAAAAAAATGATTTCGATTGCTCCATTATCGTTGGAACAGACCCTATTTCTCATTTACCTCATGTTTTAAGCTCAAAAATAGCAAAAAAGCCACTTATTCTTATAGATAACCACATCACAGCTACTTCACATATAGCAGAAGTAGTGTTACCAACAACAATAACGGGAATTGAAAGTGGTGGATTAGCTTATCGCCTAGATCAAGTACCTATTGAGTTAAATAAAATAATTAATCCGCCTAATAACCTTCCTTCAGACGAGGAATTACTTAATCAATTATATGAATTATTAAATCAAAGGAGGGCGGAATAACTTGGAATTTGTGTTAAACTCGATTAGAAGAATCGATAACGATCAAGTAAAGGAACACGCTTTTGGGACTGAACAATCCTTAGAAGAGAAATTAGCTATTTGTTTTATTAATCCTAAAGATTTTGAAAAATTAAATTTAGTTTCAAGTCTACATTTAAAAATATCGAATAATGAGAAGCATGTTATAGTAAAGGTTGAGAAGGATGATGATGTGCCTGATGGAACGGTTTTAATGCCCGTTTCTATATGGTCAAATCGGTTATCCGTGGTTCAAAATAATGAACTTCTCTATAAAAACATCGTTGTGAATATGGAAGCTACACGCGAGCCAATAATGAAATTTAAAGAAATAATTCAAGAACTCTTGGTGAAAAAATAAGATGACAAAGCTTCTTGTAAAAAACGGTTTTGTTTTTGATCCCTTTAATAACATAGAAGGCGAGAAAAAGGATATTTTAATTGAAAATGGCAAAGTCGTAGATAAATTCGTGAGTAGTAGCGATATTAGAGAAATAGATGCTAAAGGGAAAACAGTTATTCCAGCGGCGCTAGAGATTCACGCTCATGTAGCCTCCCAGCAACTTAATTGGGTTCGATTACTTGGTTCTAACAACCAAGATTTTCAGAATCAATGGAACGGCTTGACTTTAAATACCATCGCTAAAGATTATGTTTCTAACGGATATACTTTTATCCTTGAAGCTAATGTTTTCCCATCGCTAACAAAACAAACAATTTTTGATTTAAAACGATTGCCCGTGCTAGATAAGGCGTTCTTATTAAACACCAGCAATTTATGGGCTCTCGAACTTGAATTCCAGAAAGAGATGGTCGAAGAAGGTGCTGTTTTATTATCAAATCTATTGGAGAAAGTTAAAGGTTTTGGTTTGAAAGCCTACAATCCTTTCGAAGCAGAGTATTGGAATTGGAAAGTGGTTAGGAAAAACCTAATCGATAAAGGAAGACTATTCAATTTCGCTCCTATGGATGTGTATGAAAAACTCCCGAGATTTGTTGA
>JAHLWV010000035.1 GCA_019057735.1 Promethearchaeota archaeon
TCTTCCGAAGGATAGTATTGGTCTACATCTGCTCCAATCGCAACATTCCCCTTCCGAGTACCTCCAGGATTATTCTCAGCGGCATTTTTATGTTTTAAAAAGTAAGTTATAATAGCTTTTAGATTATTGATACTAGGTTCTCCGATTTCTTCAAGGATTTTATAAACATTACTTGGCTTTCTTAGATAGTCTTCAAGAGTATCCGGATTAATCTTTGGTTGATAATCAGGAAACGTATTTTTTTCGTTCATAATTCCTATATTTCAATTCGAGAATAAAAATTTCTCCCTATTACATAAAGGTTTAATACCAATAATGATGTATATTTCTAGAATCTAATAGATTTTTAAGAGAGTAAACTTCCCAGTTGATAGTTAATGTCATTTGAACCCGAAAAACAACCATATTATATCTTCAAGATATGCCTGCTCGGTCAAGGAAGTGTAGGAAAAACTTGCATAGCGAGAAGGCTGTGCTTTGATACGTTCGATGCGAATACGAGACTTACGATAGGTATCGATTTTTACACGTATGACCTTCCGATTATTGTAGATGGAAATGAAACATTTGTTCGCCTCTCCTTATGGGATTTCGGTGGCCAAGAACAGTTTAAACAAATGTTTAGTTACTATATTCATGGGGCAAACGGAATATTTATGATATTCAGCTTGTTCAACCTGAATAACACTTTGCTTGGTTTGGACTGGTGGTATGAACATCTCATTAAACAGAAGCAAGGGCAAACTCCAAAGTTACTAGTCGGATGTAAAAGTGATTTAGCAAAAAAACTGGAAAAAGTTGACGAGTTAGTTATAGAAAATTTTCGAAATAAACATAGTGATGTTGATTTTTTTAGAACTTCTGCCAAGAACAACTATAATATAAAAGAAATTTTCGTGGAAATGACCAAGAACATCTTGGATACTCATGGCTTTAAGTACGATAAACTGCTCTAAAAACCTTTTAAAACTTTATACTATAACCACAACTACTCCTAAGATCGTAGCAAGTACTCCCAAAAAACCGTATTTAGTAATCCTCTCTTTATTCAACCAATAGGTTAGCGGAAGCGAAAATAAGGGGCTTGCGCTTGCTAATAAAGACATCACAATGGCTCCAGCTATGTGAGCAGCTTCAGTATATAAATACGCTCCTAAAGAAGTACCAATAATGGATGCTATAAGCAGAATAAACCATGTTTTAGAAGGTTTTCTAAATGAGTATAAGTTTTGGTTACCATCACCAAATCTGTTTTCTCTCCAAACCATTAACAACAAAATCAACAAAGCAAATGGAAATCGAATTACATTGCTAATAATAGAACTGACTCCTTTTGTAACTAAGATTTGATCAATTTGATTTGTTAGAAATTCTATTATGACAAGACCAATAGCCCATCCAAATGAAGCGATTAATGCATAAACGATTGGCTTATAATAAGCATGAGAATTTAATTTTTGAGGGTGAATTTCCGAATCTAGAGCGTTTTTGTTTTCAGCTTTTATTTTGGATTTCCCTATCACTATAATCCCTGACCCAATAAGAGCAATCGATAGAATTATCTTATAGTCAAAAGTATGGTTTAAAAAAAGTAATGATAGAATGACGGTAAACAAGGGAAATGTCATGGAAATCGCTAAAGCAAGCGTAGTTCCAAGCTCTTTTTGTGCTTTAAAATATGCTGTGTCTCCAATCACTTGTCCAAAAAGAAAACTTAGGAACGCTATCATCCACAAATTCCATGGTATTAAGAATATATATGTAAAAATACCTAAAATAACAGCGAGCACTATAAATGTTAAAGTTCCAATTGCAGTGCGAAAAAAGTTAATGAAAACGGGGCTAGCGTGTTGCTCAGTTTTTCGAAAGAGGACATTTGATAGTACAAAAGTTAAGACTGCGAAAATTGCGATTAATTCTCCGGCCATGGATCTACTTTCCTCTTTTTACCATATTCGTATAGCTTTAGGAACGACTTTGCTGCGCTCTCTATTGAATCGTATACGAAAAATCCATCGCTTTTTAATTTATTGGATAAAATTTCCCGTGATTCGCTGGGGTACTGCGGCAATATAATCACAAAGATTTTATCTAAAGATTCTACGTGCTTCCTAATTCCTAGTAAATTACTGTAAAAATTTGTGAATTTATCATCATCTAATGTCCTCCAAGCATCAGTTACTACTAATACTAAATCGATAGTATCATCTATCGCTGCCTTACAAACCTCCAAATACACTTTACTTGAAATAATCCAAGGCATATCCAAAGGATTAGATAAACTTCCAACCCTAATAGGATATATTTGTTTTAGAGCGTCTAATTTTTTTCCTGATATAATCGGTAGGTTTAAACCTAATTCCGTCAAAAGATCAGTAGCTAAAATTCCAAAACCTCCAGACCATAAAACTACTAAAACATTTCTGGATTTGGGATACTCCACCTCTTTCTTTCTTTCTTTATAATTTTGTATATGTGTGGAAAATAGGTAAGTATAATCGATTAACTCGTCTAAAGACGGTGGAACGTCAATAATTGGTGTCTGTTTGAATATTGCTCTCCAAATATTACCTTTTGAAGCTAAGGAGCCGGTATGGGTTAATACTGCTGCTTGACCTCTCTCAGTCCTACCTCCACGCATAAAGAGTACGGGTTTCTTCATATTTTTTAATACTTCTAAGAGCCTTCTTCCCTCATTTTTTTGCAAAACAGGCAGACCCTCGAAGTAAACGCAAATAACTTGCGTTTCATTGTCATTGTTTAAGTAATGTAAGAATTCAGAAACTTGAATATCAACGCAATTTCCTACACTTACTCCTTTCGAATATCGTAAATTATATCGTCGAGCACCAAACTTAACCATTTTAGAATGTAAATCTCCTGACTGAAAAATTAATCCTACATCCCCACTTTCAATCGGAAACGAGGAATAATACGCTATCTTTCCATGGGGACAGTATAGACCCATACAATTTGGTCCTATACTTCTCGTAGAGGGATAGGCATTAAGAATTTCTTTAATTTTCCTTTCAATTTCTACTCCTTTTTCATCAAATTCTCCAGTGCCCGCTGTAAAAATATGTATAAACTTAATTTTCTTGCGAGATAACAGGTTTGATAATTCCTTAATCAAATTGTCTCTTCTAACGGATAAAATAACAAGATCGATCGAATCAACAAGGACATCTTCGAAAGATTTTACGCATTTAATGCCTAATAGTTCTTCAACTTTACTAGAAACGAGATAGAGATTTTCCATATCGTATCCCTGTCTAATAAATCCATCAACAAAAAAAGCAATTTTCGGCTTTGCATCATATATTAAGACATTTTTTGGTTTAAACAATCGTTCAAATGACATTTTTTCATTTTCCGTTTCCAATTATTTCCCCTAATTCTTCTTTTAAATAAGTATTACAGTTATAACAATATATCGGTTTAGATTCGAATTTA
Source organism: Promethearchaeota archaeon (assembly GCA_019057735.1). The sequence goes on from JAHLWV010000035.1 coordinate 3,454, forward strand.
GTTCCACATTGAGGGCATTCTGATCTATTCTCTAATTCGATATTCGTTATATTTTCTTTCTTATCTTCATTTCTAATTAATTTTAAGAATAATGTTACCACTTTGGAAATTACTACGAGTGTAATTGCTAGAGCGATAGTTTCGATTAAAAAAGTCGGGAATGTAGAACTAAACGATGTTAATGAATACCTCCAATAGAAAACATAAAAAAAGAAATTAGGAAAAAATAAAGTTGTTAAATTCATTGAATAGGCTTTTCTAAAATTGTTAAAAATTAGAATGGGTAATAATGATACAATTACCCATGTAATGTTTATGTACAAAAAACCAAAAGTTGTGTTATATAAAATTATGTTAGCAAGAAATTGGATAATAAATTGCTGTTCCCCTGCTCTAGGGTCAATACTCAAATCAAAATCAATTTGAATTCGATAACTAAATATAGCGTTCGATATCAGCAAAAACAATATTTGAATGCAGAAAACCATTAATTTACTTTTAAATAACGACTTTGTTTTCATTATTACTTGAGTGAATCCATCTATAAAATAAACTACTTGATATAAAGTAATAAAAGAATAGATAAAAAAATGTCTAATCCGAAAAATTTTTAATATTTGCTTGCTTATTTCTTCTATAGTGCAGAACTTGTTAACTTATTCTTTATTGTTTTATTCTATTAATTCAAAAATTGAGGTTATTTTAGATTTATGAGTTATTCATTCAGTCGTACTAAATTAGTTGATAAAATCAAATTCGGGTTGTTAAGTCCCGATGAAATTAGAAAAATGTCTGCTGCAAGGATAATTACGGCAGATACTTATGATGAAGATGGTCTACCAATTCCTAGTGGGCTTATGGATCAACGGTTAGGGACTATTGAGCCGGGACAGAGATGTCAGACTTGTGGCAACCTTGTAAGTAATTGTATGGGGCACTTTGGCCATATAGAATTAGCAAGGCCCGTTATTCATGTTGGCTATGCGAAAAAAGTCCTTAAAGTCCTAAGAAGCATCTGCCCTGAATGCTCAAGGTTAATGTTAACAGTAGAAGAAATTGAAGTAATCAGGCAGGAAAAAATAAAACACAATAGAATTTTCTTTGAAGATGATGAAGAAGCTACAAAGAACGTGTTTAAGCAGGCAAGAAAAAGTAAGGTTTGTCCATATTGTGGAGCAAAAAAGAAAAAAATTGTAATTGAAAAACCTACTACGTTTTATGAAGAAGAAGAAACTAAGGGCTCCCGAAGGATTACTCCTATTGAAATACTAGAACGTCTTACAAAAATGACAGATAATGACCTTAGGATTTTTGGAGTATCCCCTGAAAATGCGAGACTTGAATGGGTAATATTTACGGTCTTACCAATCCCACCAGTTTGTGCCCGACCATCTATTACGTTAGATAGTGGAATTAGATCTGAAGATGATTTAACCCACAAGTTAGTTGACGTTATTCGTATTAACCAAAGACTTAGAGAAAATATTGATGCAGGTGCACCTCATCTCATCGTTGAGGACTTATGGGAATTACTTCAGTATCATATCACAACTTATTTCGATAATCAGGTTTCTGGAATTCCACCAGCGAGACATCGATCTGGAAGAGCGTTAAGAACTCTTACACAAAGATTAAAAGGAAAAGAGGGAAGGTTTAGAAGCAACCTAAGTGGAAAAAGGGTTGATTTTTCCGCACGCTCCGTAATTTCTCCAAACCCTTTCATTAGCATTAATGATGTAGGAGTACCATTGGAAATAGCAAAAATTTTAACAATACCTACAAATATAAACGATTGGAACATCGAGGAAATGAAACAGCTCGTTCTTAATGGACCTTTTCATCATCCTGGAGCAAATTACATAATTAGAAGCGATCGTAGAAGAATTGATTTACGGTATGTCAAAAATCGTAAAATAATTTCAGAAATGCTCGCTCCAGGATATACAGTTGAACGACATTTAGCTGATGGTGATTTAGTTTTGTTTAATCGACAACCATCCCTTCATAGAATGTCTATTATGGCTCACGAAGTTAAAATAATGGATGGTCGAACTTTTAGGTTAAATTTAACTGTTTGTCCACCCTATAACGCCGATTTTGACGGTGATGAAATGAATTTGCATGTCCCACAAAGCGAAGAGGCTCGAACTGAAGCCGAATTACTACTGAAAGTGCAAAACCACATATTATCTCCGAGATTTGGTGGTCCAATCCTAGGAGGAATTCAAGACTTTATTTCCTCTGTTTTTCAATTTACTAGTTTAGACTCAGTTTATAACAGAAAAGACGCGTTAAAATTACTTTACTTGGGAGATGTCTTTAATACTAAACCAGATTTTAGTTTAGATGATATTACTCCTATCAAAACCGATCCTGAGCCGTTATACTCGGGAAAACAAATTTTTAGCACTCTTTTTCCGAACGATTTGAATTTAAAAGTAAAATCAAAATTTTGTAAGAAGTGTGAAGTTTGTAAGGAAGAAGGTTGTGAATACGACGCTTATGTGGTAATTAAAAATGGTATTCTCATAACTGGAACAATTGACGAGAACTCATTCGGTGCTATGCAATCTAATAGTATACTACAGCGTGTAATTAAAGACCATGGAAACGCTCGAGGGAGAGAATTCTTAGACAACGCCACAAAAATGTTATTGTACGTTATCCGCCAGAATGGAATGACAATGGGATTGGATGAAGTTTATGTTTCCGGTGATGCATATGAAAAAATTCAGACAATCTTAAAAGATGCTAATGATGAAGCGGGAAAACTAATCAACGCATATTACGAAAATGACACGACAATTTTGAGAAGAGCTCCCGGACGTTCTATGCGCGAAACACTTGAACTCAGAATTCGACAAATGTTAGCAGAGGCGAGAAAAATGGCTGAAGAAACCGCAGCTCTCCATATTGGAGACGAAGCTCATTCAGTCATTATGACAAAATCGGGAGCTAGAGGAAATATATTAAATTTGGGACAAATGTCCGCTGTAGTGGGTCAACAAGCGATAAGAGGTGAAAGAATTAATAGAGGATATGCCTCAAGAACTCTTCCACATTTTAGAGTAGGCGATTTAACACCTAAAGCAAGAGGTTTTGTCGAAAGTTCTTACCGAAAAGGACTAAATCCCGAGGAATTCTTTTTTCATGCCATGGGTGGTCGAGAAGGTCTAGTTGATACTGCTGTTCGTACCTCTACTAGTGGTTATATGCAAAGACGGTTGGTAAACGCTTTACAAGATATGATCATCGAAAATGATGGGACTGTAAGGAATAGTGATAAAAACATTATCCAATTCCGCTATGGTGACGACGGTATAGATCCTATGCATACCGACCATTCTGATGCAGTAAATCTTGATGTTCTTCTACTCAAAGCTAAAGCACTTGATTTATCCGAAATTCGTGATGAAATTAAAAAAAGTCCAAAACCTAAATCTATATCTAAAAAAACTACAACTAAAAAAACTACAACTAAAAAACCTCCCGCTAAAAAACCTACACCCAAAGAAACAGCCCAAGATAAGCCTAAAAAGCAAGAAAAAGCAGGTAAGAAAGTTCAGACTCTCAGTGAAGATGATTTGAGAGAAGTGTATCACGCAGAGACTGATAAAAATGCAGAATGGAGAGGCAAACTCACAAAAGGATATTTAATGTGGAAAAAAAAAAGATTAGGATAATTTATTAAATTTTATAAAGGTCAAATGAAATGGGAAAAGTAACTAAAGTAATTTTAGAGGAAAACTTAAAAATACTCACAGAAGATGGAATTCCTGAAGATCTCATTAACAGAATCAGAAATCGTGTCAAGGATGAAGATCTTGAAGAAGAACAGCTGGAATACCTTTTAAATAAGATTTACATTAATTATAATAACGCTATTGTCGAAACTCATGAACCTGTAGGAACAGTAGCAGCTCAAAGTATTGGAGAACCAGGAACACAAATGACTTTGAGAACATTTCACTACGCGGGCGTAGAAGAATTCTCAGTAACTCAAGGTCTTCCTAGACTCATAGAAATAGTAGATGCTCGTCGTTTTCCAAGCACTCCTCAACAAACTATTTATTTAGAAGAACCTTACAATCAAAGTGAAGAGAAAGCTATTGAAGTTCACAAAAGAATCGAACAAATTCGCATTGAACAAATTACCCATGATGTTGATTTAGATTTTGTAAACTGGAATATCATTATCAACTTAATACCCGAAATATGTGAGAAACGTGGTATAGATATAGACGCTATTCCTGAAATATTAAAGAGATATAAAAAGAAGGGAACAATTAAACGCGAAGGTAATTCTATAATAATTGATCCTCAGATAGAAGATATTCAGAATCTGCAAAAATTAAGAGAAAAGATACTTAAAAAAGTAGTGAAAGGTGTCCGTGGTATTAAAAGAGGGTTAATAACTCCAACCGACGATAAAAAGGAATGGGTTATTAAAACCGAAGGAACAAATATGCACGGCGTCGTTCAAATCGAAGGAGTAGATATAACTAGGACTGTATCAAATCATATTCATGAAATCGAAAAACTCTATGGAATCGAGGCAGCTCGAAACATGATAATTAAAGAGGCTCAAAAAGTTTTAGAACAACAAGGTTTAGATGTTGATAAAAGACACCTCCTTATTTTATCCGATTTAATGTGCGTAGGAGGCTCAATTCAATCAATTGGAAGACATGGAATTTCAGGTTCTAAGTCGAGTGTATTTGCCAGAGCAGCGTTTGAAGTCACAGTAAATCAATTACTAGATGCCGGATTGTATGGTGAGGAAGAGAAATTACTCGGAATTCCCGAAAATGTTATCATAGGACAAATCAGTCCCATCGGTACGGGTCGTGTAAATGTAATGTTTGATTTAGATGCTAACCTTAAAATATTAGAACAGTTAGGAAAAAGTGATAATACATAAAATAGCGATACAGGGCGAATTACAATAATGACCTACGAATTTAACGCTTCTTAAACCCAATAAAAAAACAATAAATGTTACATTTTACACCTAATTTAAAAATCCTTAAAAACAAGAAATAGAAGAACATACGATAAAAATTTAAATTATATTGTATTTTTTTAATTACATTATTTTTGATTTTTAAAACTGATACAGCAAGTTATGACAATGGCGAGGAAAAACATAAATATCAGCGATACAATCGATTTATCTAGAAAGAAAGTAAAAGAATTCGATGTTGATACTAATATCAAAGTTGCTTACAAGACAGGTAAAATGATTTTTGGCAAAACGCAAGTCTTAAGGCAATTAAGACAAGATCCTTTTAAGATGATCATTATCGCAAATAACTGTCCAGCAGAATTGGAGACTCAAATAAGTTATTATAATTCTCTCATAAATAACAACATATATATTTATAAATATAAAGGTTCTTCGTGGGAATTGGGACTAGCCTTAGGTAAGCCTTATATGGTTTCGATTATCGGATTAAATGACTTTGGAGATTCGGACTTATTAACTTTAAAGGATAAAAATAATTAAAGCCTAAATGGAACGTTTAAAGATGTTACGTAGAACCATCAAACTCGACAGAAAATCGATGGAATTAATATCGCTTTTCAATAACATTTCCGGTGCTATTATTAAAGATTGTTTAATATTTGAATCTCCCGAAAATCATTCTGAAATAATTATATTCTTAGTTAAAAAAGAAGACGTTGGGAAAGCAATTGGTAAAGCCGGGGAACATGTAAAGGATCTTATGAATAAACTTCAAAAGAAGATTGACGTGATTCCCTGGTCAGAAAATCTTGAGCAGTTCATTCAATTCATATTAAACACGACTAAGAATTCAATTCAAGTTCAAAACATAGAAGTAAAAGAAAGTAGAAACGAGAAAAAAACCGTGATTATTTCTGTACGACCTCAAGATCGTGGAAAAGCTATTGGTAAAGAGGGTTCAATGATAAGAAAAATTAAAGAGCTTGTATTACGTCACTTCGAAGTGGACAATGTAATTATTAATACAAAAAATTGAGGAGCTCTACCAATCTGCCAATTCGGCTATTTTTCATTATTGAATGATGTTATTGATCTAGTTATATATCTATAAAATAAAAATCTAATTTTCTAAATTCAGAAATTTTAAGTTTTAAGGAAGATATTAAGCTATATCTCAATAAGTAATATTTAAAAAAAAGATTAAATTGATTTTTCATGTCAAAACCTAAAGGTCTCTACGCAGCAAGACAACTAAAAAATATCCGAAAGAAGCTTAGATGGAGTAAAACTAAATATAAAAGGAAGAAGCTTAAATTAAAACAGAAAGTTGATCCTATGGAAGGATCTCCTCAAGCATTGGGTATTGTACTTCAAAAAGTAGGGCGAGAAAGTAAACAACCTAACTCTGCTATTCGAAAGTGCGTTCGCGTTCAGTTAAAAAAGAATGGAAAAACTATCACTGCTTTTCTTCCAGGAGATGGTGCCCTTAATTTCATTGAAGAACATGATAGAGTACTTGTGGAAGGGATCGGGGGAGCCAAGGGTCGAGCAGTGGGTGATCTTCCTGGTGTGCGATGGCGCGTAGTTATGGTAAACGGAGTAAGCTTACAAGCTTTAATTTCAGGCAAGAAAGAAAAACCAATGAGATAGGGGTAAATCATGAGTAAAGTGAAAAAAGATATTAAACTCTATAATAAATGGTCATTTGAAAACATTGAAGTTAAAGATTGGACATTAGAAAACTATATAAATCTGAGACCGGTTATAATTCCTCATACAGCAGGAAGACACGAGCATAAACGCTTTTGGAAAACCACTAAAATATCTATTATTGAGCGTTTTGTAAACAGATTACTATCACCCGGTTTTATTGGTAGTAAAATTAAAGGACATAAAAGTTCATATAGCTCTGGCAAAAAAAGTAAACTCTTAAGGAACTTAGAAAATGCTTTTACTTTATTGGAGCTAAATACGGGTCAAAACCCTATTCAAGTGCTAATTGACGCAATATGTAACTCGGCACCTAGAGAAGAAACCACGAGGATAGCTATGGGCGGAATAAGTTACGCATCTGCTGTAGATGTATCACCACAACGGCGGGTAGATTTAGCGATTAAGTATCTAGTCCAAGCAATTGGCTCAAGTTCTCACTCAAGTGAAAGACCTTTTGCTGCAAATATTTCTAGGGAGTTAACATTAGCGGCTCAAGACAGCATTGAATCTAGAGCGATAAAAAGGAAAGACGAAGTAGAAAGAATAGCAGTTTCTGCTCGTTAAGATAAATCAAATTTAGTGATCGGATTCAAATCTAGTTATTATTTCTCTTTATTTATTTAAATTACATTATTTATTGAACTGACTAGGTTCGATTATCAAAAGTTAATCATGCGATATCACCCACATAATATCAAATCTTAGTTTGGGTTAATAAAATTCCTAATTTTTATATACCTCTTAAGTATATTATTTAGTTAAGCAGAATTAATGTTTTTTATGACGACTTAAACTTAAATTGAATTCCGACAAAAATCACGATGTTTTAGAGAAGCAACTTAAAACATTAGGTCAGAAGATAAGAATTGATATTTTAAAGAAATTAAGTCTAAGCAGTAATCCTTTATCCTATTCTATACTTCAAAAGGAAGTTTTAGGAACTAATCCAAATTCCGTCAATTTTTCATTTCACTTAAAAACGTTGAAAAACAGCGACTTAATGAATACTACCGACGAAGGATACGTTTTGAGTGATTTAGGGAGGCAAATTCTAAAGAATATTGTCTCTATTGAAAAAATTCTAAATGATAAAAACAAAACAATAATGATTAGGACCTCTAAATATTCAAAGGAACCATTTGATTCGAGTAAAATTGAAAATTATCTAATCAAGGAAGGCCAAGTAGATGAACATTTAGCAAAACAGATTGCAAAAGAAGTTGAAGAACGCTTATCTAAAACGAATATAGCATATTTAACAGCTCCTTTAATGAGGGAATATATAAATGGAATTCTATTGGAAAATGGCCAAGAAGAGATTAGACATAGGTTGACTCGATTAGGGACTCCTCCTTATGAAGTGTCTAGGTATTTTGATAATAATAGAATTAATCCTGAACAATTTCTTTCTAAACTCGGATCAGAGGTTTCAGAGCAATATTTATTGCTAAATTTGCTTCCAAAGAATTTAGCGGACATGTATCTGTCTGGAGAATTAGTTTTACTGAACTTAAATTACTGGAGTTTAAGACCATTGGGCTTTTATATAGACTCAAATTCAATTATATCCTATCTAACAAAACGAAAATTAGTAGACATTAATAATTTAGACAAACCAATTGAATTGATTAAACTAAGTTCTTACTTTTTTGATGTACTGGATAAGATAAAACCTTATGTGTCTGAAGATATTCTGCTAGGAAAATTTTCAGACTTTTTAATCAAGATTATTAGTTCGAACGAAAATTCAGAGGCTCTTATTAATTTTCTAAATTCAAAAATATTGAATCTTTCAAATAGAATTTACGACCAAAAGCCTCATCTCTCTTTAGAAATTTCTTCTTCAAACCTATTTGAAGATTCTCGTTCCTTAAATTTGAATATTCCATTTATCTCTTATTTTTTTGGTAGATTATTTAACCAGATTGATCAAAATGATGGATTTACTTGTCCTATGATTGTATTTGATTACTCATTAATTCTTGATAATAAAGCTGGATGTGAATTTTTAAGAGAAACCATAAATTCCCCTCATAGTAACGATTTAATATTTTCTTTAAATAATAACCTAAATTTACTAAACTCTACTTTAATAAACGTGAATAAGAATAGGACTAAAGAAGAAATCAAAAGTAAGGTTGTTTTAGATAAGATTTTAGTAAATTTACATAATATTGCTAATAATTCTAAGCAGAACGATTCTTTATTTTTTGAACAAGTTCAAGAAAAGCTTAATTCAGTATTTGAAATTTTTGCTCATAAAAAAGATTTAATAAACAGAAGGTTATCTACTTCAAAGGAATGGAATAGAATTATATCTGAATTCATTAAACCTGAATCTCGTAGTTGGATAGATGACTCATTAAAATCAGTTAGTTTTTTCGGATTAAATGAAGCCATAAAAACTCATTGCGGTATCGAGATCGATAGGATAGAAAACAGCGAATCGTTTGCTTACAATCTACTAATGTTTATGAAAGATATAATTAACGAAATTAACAAAGACCAAAACGAAAATTATATATTTACTCAACCTCATAACGGTAATTATCTTTCTAAAAACTGGTGCAGTAATATGGAGGATGTAGGTAATGGTCCTAGCAAATATTGCATAGATATGGTACGGGGGAATTCAAAATTATCATTAGAGAAAAGAGTTCAGATTTATAAAAATTTTGAAGGCATTGTTGATGGAGGGAGTGTTTTTACATTCAATGTAAATAACAAACCCATAAAAGAATTAATGGCACAATTATCTTATGCAAAAGTGAACATGTTTCAATTAAAAATAGAATAACAAAAGATTAGTCAGATAATAACTCCGCTAAGATTGCCATTCTCATAGGTATTCCATAATATGCTTGTTTGAAATAAATTGATTTAGGAGAATCATCGATTGCAGGTGAAATTTCTGTAATCCTTGGTAAAGGATGCATAATTTTGAAATCGTCTTTTGTTTCTTCCAAGTCCTTCTTCCCGAATACAAAGAAATCTTTAACTTTTTCATATTCTTCGATATCAGCAAATCTTTCTTTCTGAATTCTTGTGACATAGAGAATATCTAAAATACTTAAAATGTCTCTATATTTTTCTATTTCCTTGTATTTTACTTGTCGTTGCTGTAAGAAGTCTTTGTCTCTTTTTCGCAACATCAAGATTTTAGGGCTAATTAAATAGATATTTGCGTCGAAATTTGAAAGCAATATGGACAATGAATGTACTGTTCTTCCATATTTCAGATCCCCCATTATCCCGATATTTAAATCGTCTAAGCTATGGCCCTCTTCAGTAATTGTTAATAAGTCTAGTAGTGCTTGAGTTGGATGTTCGCCACTTCCTGAACCAGCATTTATGATGGGTATTTTTGCGAATTTTGCTGCCAACCTGGCTGCTCCCTCTAAATTATGTCTCATTACGATACCATCGCTGTAATTTTCTACAGTACGAATTGTGTCAGCAATACTCTCTCCTTTTTTTATTGAAGAAACATCCCCAGTATGAAATCCTATAATGTTTCCACCTAAGCGATACATCGCGGATTCAAAACTCAAACGAGTTCTAGTGGATGGTTCAAAAAATAGAGTAGCTAAAATCTTACCCTTCAGGACTTCTGAGTCCTTTTTGGTATGTATCATACTCTTAGCTTTTTTTAAGATGTAATCTACATCCTCTCGCGAAAAGTCTTTTGCGGATATGATACCCTCTCTAAATTTCTCTTTAAAAGACATAATTCTTATTGAAAGTTTTAATAAAATTATGGTACTACTATTTAAATTATTTTTTATTAAACTTTGCTTTTCTAATTAAGAATAAAGCAGAACTAATAAAATTTAAAATTTATAAATAATTTATTGAGTTATACTCTAAATTAAAGTTGATTGAATTATGAAATATCCTCGTACAATAAATCGCTATTGCCCAACTTGTAGAATTCATACTAAGCACAGTGTTTCGCTTTATAAAAAGGGAAAAGAACGAACACTCAATCACGGAAGAAGAAGATTAGAGAGAAAAAAAAGGGGTTACGGGTCTTTTCCGAAGGAAATATTCCATAAAAACGCTAAAGTAAATAAACGGTCATTACCCATATTAGAATGCCCAAAGTGTAAAAAAAAACAGTATTCTAAATCTTATAGAGTTAAAAAGTTCGAACTTCAAGAAGTCTAAAGGTGTTATATTATACCAAAAAAAAAAGCTAATAAAGAATTAATCCCTCAACCCCAAAGTAGGTTTTTAAGAGTGAAATGCTTAAATTGTGGAAACCAACAAATAATTTTCGGTTGTTCCGCTACGGATGTAGAATGTTTAGTATGTGGAAAGACTCTGCTTCAATCTAC
>JAHLWV010000229.1 GCA_019057735.1 Promethearchaeota archaeon
TTAGTCGCTATTTCTGTTTATAAACGTATTACAAGCATATTATACAGTCTTAAAAGAATCTAAATTCTGTTTTTTATATATATGTAGATATTTCAAGGCTATTATCAGAATATCTGCATGGTGAGAACATATCACATAAAATACACCTAAGGAATGATATTATGATTAGTTCAAGGCTAACTGATTCAGAACCAATTCTCAATCTTAAAGACTTGTTTTATGATGGAAATGTTAAGGCTGAAATTATTGAGAAAATTAATCAATTTCCTAGAAAAAATAAAAGAGCAAATCTAAATCTATTACAAGAAATTCAAACCGTGCTACAACGATGTACGCACTTAACGGAGAAACAACGATTAATGTATTGCGAAAGTCAAAGATACTTCATGAAGCAATACTTGCGTGAAATGAATAGGCAGCCTTAAAAGTCACTCTAGATAATACTTCTTTACTTATTCTATAACTAAATCGATTAAATCTTTAGGGTTTTTAATTGGATAAGATGTTACTTACGGAAGAAATGAAAGAAAATCTTGATGAAATTAGTTGAAATTTTGATAATTCTCAGAAGGGTTTTGGAGAAGACTTAAATGTAGTTAAAAACAAATAGAACTAATTATTTTTCGAATATACTTATGAGGTGTTCTGTTGCTTATAGAAGATCCGTACGAAATCTTAGTAGGAAAATTAGATTCTTCGGTACCTAGATTATCACCAGCTGGACAAAAAGGTAAAATCCCGAAAGGTTGGGTTGATTACTTAAAAGAATTAATTGATTCTAAAGATGTGAATTATCTCATTAAATTAAATGTAGGTCCGAATTTTCTTTCTCTTAAACGATATGCAAAAAAAATTAAAAGAAGTGAGGATGAAGCTCAGGAAATTTTAGATAGATTAATAAATCAAAATTGTGTCTTGAAAATTGGCTCAAAAGACCCAAAGTATGCAATTCACCAGACATTTTTACTTCACAGTTTCCCTCCTTTAAGTTATCACAAATACTCAAAAGATAAAGCTAAAAAACTAGCAGAACTGAGTTTCAAAAACATGGTTGATGATGGTTGGTATAAAGTCTATAGTGGGTCACCAGAAACACCTACCCTTCGAATAATACCCGTCCAAGAATCAATAGATTCAACGAAGATGATATTACCATACGAAGATGTCGCAAAAATTATTGATGACGCGAGAATTATCGCTATTGCTAAATGTGCTTGCAAGACTCGGACAGAAACATTAGGAATTAGAGCCTGTAAGGAAAAATACCCGTTAGAAACTTGCTTTTACATGAATCACATGGCTACATTTATAATTGAAAAAGATCTTGGGAGAGAAATAAGCAAAGAAGAAACTAAGAGATTATGTAAAGAGTTTAACCAAAAAGGTTTAGTCCACACAATAGAAAACTATGAGGAAGGAACACATTCACTGCTGTGTAACTGTTGTTCCTGTTGTTGTAACCCGTTAGGAGGAATTACTATGTGGGATAAACCACACGCAGTAGCAATGGCTAATTATGTTGCAGAAATCGAAGATATTGAAATGTGCGAAAGATGCGGAATATGTGAAACAAATTGTATTTTTAAGGCAATATCTTTAAATGAAATAGGACCTGAGATTGACGAAGACAAATGTATGGGATGCGGTATTTGTGCTGTTAATTGCTCAGCAAGTATAATAACGTTGAAACATCTTAAGCGAGAAGATATTCCTAAAGATTTCTTCGAATTAGGATTCAAAATTGGAAGGGAAATGAATTAATCTATAAATAGTATTTCTTAACTTCCGTTATTACTAAATCGATTAAGTCTTTAGCATTTCTTATTCCATAGAATGTAACTTTATCAAGTAAACTTTTAAATTTATCCTGGGGTATTTTAGCTGATCCTATGAAAAATCCCACAATTTTATGTCCTTTTTGGGTTAAATCAATCATAGCTTTCTTAGATTTACTCCAATTATAAATACCAAAATCAGTTATAATAAATATTAGGGTTTCTCTTTCTGATTTCTCAATCTGTTTTACGATATCTTTAATCGGTAAATGTGTTCCTCCACCTTGATATCTTAAGAGAATCCGTTCTGCTTTTTGATAATCAACTGTCCAATCACAAACATCTGCACGATTAGAAAAATTGATAACGCTGAATTTAACTCCTTTCTTAGCAGCAAAATGGAGAGCGGCAAAAGAAGCCAATAAAGCAGTGTGATAAACGCCCCTAGAATTCTTTGCCAGGTAATTCCAGTTCATTGAACCGGAAGAGTCGAGAACAAGGAGTAAATCGGGAATTTGTTTTTCAGTTAAATGGCCCTTACCATAATTCTTTACCCATTTTCGGGTTGTAATATTTGGGATGATTACTGGGCTATTTAAGATCGTTTGAACAATATCTAAATCTTCTAAAGGATCTCCTAAATGCCAAACTTCTGGAAAAATCGGAAGCTGACCTCCAGGTTTTTCTTCGAAAATTTTAATTTCAATAAGATCCTTAGCGAGCCCCCTATACCATGTAGCTAAAGGATTTCCATCAATTAAGATTCCTGCTTGACCGGCTGGAGCCCCATAATTCGAATAAGGTGTTTCTTTAGCAAATTCCTCTGCTTTTTGCCTTAGTTCCTCATCGTTGTCTTCTTTCAATTTATCTAAATTTTTATTTTCGAGGGGATTATCCATAATTTCTAAAATATCCTCTGGGAATTCAACAGTGGATCTACTTCTACCGGGAGCCTTTCGTCTTGTATTACCCTCGCCCTTACGGGCTCCTGCACCCACCATCGTAAATGTGTTGTTAACTAGTGTTCTAAGATGATAAGCAATTTTAGAGACTTTTTCCTCCCAAAGTGTTTCGTCTTCAAAATTTTTCTTAATAACATTTACTACTTTTTCGGCAACGCTTTCTACACTTGTAGATATTTCACTATTTACAATCTTAATATTTAGTAGTTTTTCATACGCTCGAAAAAGAAATGTAGAGAATTCGCTCAGGTTGTTTTTAGTTCTTTCGTATAAGTGATTAAAAGTTGTTTTAAGTTCCCATGCAATCAGATTTGTGTGTTTTTTGTGAAGTTTAGAGTCAATAATCAAATCAGCAAACACATTTACGACGATCGGAGCAAAGTTTTCGTTAACATTTTTCAAAGCAGCCTTTAATAATCTTGCGTGAATCAATCCGTCATATGGAATAATTTGGTAATGAGAAACTTCGTGAAGAGAGATGGCGTGAAAGTAGTTTACATAATCCTGGTCATCAATGAAAATAGGGGCATTTGCTAAATTCATTGTTATTTTCCATTTATTTTGGGGATCTATATAAAAGCCTTCCAAGTGAGTGTAGTCGAAGACAAATGTGGGTAGGTCTAAAGGTGGAAAAAAAAAGGCTCTCTGAGTTTTATCCCAAGCTATCTTAGCTAATTCAATAAGGTGTAGTTCTTTTTGGCTTAATTCCTTTTTTGGGATTGTTTTGGTTCTTTTTCTTCTAGATTTCGACATTTCAGAAAAATCTAAATTATTCCTCCCTTTGAATATAATCTAAGCGTTCTATAATTTTTCTTAATCGCAGTGCTTCAGAACCACCTGATATTTGAATGTTGACCAAAGAATCGTCGTTTGTTCCAGTAACATTGATCTCGATGAGTAAATCTTCAGTTCTAATTTGTTTAGTCTGTCTCCGCATGAAAGCTTCCTTTAGTGGTTTATCTAATTTTGGAAATTCGCTTACTATGTCTGCCCAAATCTCTTTATTGTTCACATACTTAAAAATGTAATCTGAAACTGTTTGTTTATACAACTCTTGATTACAAAAGTTAATTAGATAAGCTCTGTTAGGAAAATCTATGTTTTCGAGTAGATCATTTCGAACATTAGCTAAAACTTTGATATCTCCATTCTTTGAAGCCTCTTTTATTTTTTGGGCTATTTTTGGATATTTTTTATTATTAATTGAATTTACGAATGGTATCAAGTCGTTTTTAACGATTAAATCGTTCTTTTGGTAGTTTTTTAGAGTGGCTAAATCATCGCTTTTTGACTCACCATCTCTAAAACGCTCAACGATTAGATAACAATCTGCTCGATTAATAAAACGCTTTTGTATAGTGTCTAAAATACTTTTAGAAAAATTGTAAGGATTCCCCCAATGTGGTGATTTTTCTAATTCTCTTGTTGTATATTTAACTCTATGAGAAATCACATACGGAGCTATCGTTTTCACAAGGTTGATATCTATTTTTTCGAGATTTAAAAGCCATGTAAGGGCTTTTGAATATCTTAAGAGATCTTTTGCCACTCTTACGCTTAATATCGACTCAATTTTATTACATATATTCTGATTTGTGTTAAAGTGACATCCCGAACATAGACCAGTGCCTGGTTTAAGATTTTCAGAGCTCCCTTTGTCTACCCTTACACATAACGTAAAATCTCTTATAATAGCGTGAATGAAATTATTTACTTCTTTATTTATACTAATCTTATTGACATAGTACCAGATTTCCATTAATTCATCTATAGTTAAGACTTTGGGAACTTGAATCAGTTCGTCGTAACCACTATATTTTTCGTCTTT
>JAHLWV010000230.1 GCA_019057735.1 Promethearchaeota archaeon
TTATTGGCATTTTAATTACCCAATCGTAATCTTCTAAATACAAATTATTATAGAAGATATTCGTGTACTTGCACCAATCTAAAAACATACTTACTGATATACTCTCGTTTTTAAGTGATGGGACAGTCGACATAAAAAACCTCGTTATATTTATAATTAATTGAATAATTATACACAGTGAAACTTGTTTCGCCTAATTTATATAGGATATACCCTTAATCAGCTTTACCTATTAAAGGAAATAGTGTAATTGGAAATACTTGATATCTACAGCAACCATCATAATATTAAAAAATGAAATATTTATATGTTTCGAAGTTTTGTTCAAATGAATAATTAATCAAAATATTAATATGACTTGTCTTCTCTTTATTAAAACAAACATTCGAAGTCTGATGTTATAAATGAGTTACGGTTTTTTTGGAAAAGTATTATGGGTTGACTTAACAAACGATACTTTTAGGGAGGAGGAAGTACCTGAAAAGATATATAGTCAATTCTTAGGTGGATACGGTTTAGGATGTAGAATATTATATGAAAGAATGCTTTCGCACGTAAAACCTTTAAGTCCTGAATCTATAATTGGATTTTTTCCCGGTTTATTAACGAGCACTGCAGCTCCTTATTCAGGCAGATATATGGTCGTAGGTAAGTCACCACTTACAGGAACTTGGGGTGACGCAAATAGTGGTGGATATTTTGGACCAGCGCTTAAAGCTTGTGGCTACGATGGAATTTTAGTTATAGGCAAATCTAAAAAACCGATCTATCTCTCTATTATTGACAATATAATTAAAATTTTAGACGCATCAGATATTTGGGGAAAAGATATTATAGAAACCGAGAAAGTTCTAAAAAAAAGGCACGGTAACTCAATCAAAACCGCTGGTATTGGACAAGCAGGAGAAAAACTATCAAAAATATCTGGAATCGCAAATGATAAGGGAAGAATAGCCGCTCGTTCAGGCTTAGGTGCTGTAATGGGCTCTAAAAATCTTAAAACGATAGTTCTTAATGGTAATAGGAGAGTAGAAATCTTTAATCGCGAAAAATTTTACGGTTTGATAAAAGAGTATAATAAAGCAACCAAGATTAAACCTTTAACCTCAATAAAAAAGTCGCTTTTAGGTAAAATGTTTGGAATGGTAAAATCTATGCGCAGACTTAAAATTGGAATGGTAAATGCGCCAGATCTCATGCGAACAATTTATCGTAATTATGGAACTAGTATTGGAAATACAATTAGTGCGGAGACGGGGGACTCTCCCATTAAAAATTGGTCAGGAATTGGGATGTACGATTTCCCTTACGAAAAATCAGTCAATTTATCATCAATTAATATTACCAAATATAAAGTAAAGGAGTATGGATGCTTTAGTTGTCCTGTTCAATGTGGAGCAATATTGAAAATCCCTGAGTTAAATATTGAAGAAATGCACATTCCTGAATACGAAACTTGTTGTGCATTTGGTTCTCTTTTGCTTAACAACGATTTATTCTCGATATTCCAGATTAATGATATTTGCAATCGAGCTGCAATTGATACAATTTCAGTTGGAGCTACCGTTGCTTATGCAATTGAGTGTTTCGAAAAGGGACTTCTAAGCTTGGAAGATACAGGTGGTTTAGAACTAACATGGGGCAATACTGATGCTATTTTGAGTCTAGTCAATAAAATTATACAGAGAGAGGGTATAGGTGATTTATTAGCTGACGGAGTAAAAATAGCAACAGATAAAATTGGAAAAGAAAGCGAACCCTATGCTATTAATTCGTTAGGTTCAGAAATTCCTATGCACGATCCCCGATATTTTGAATCTTTAGCATTTTCATATGCCTTTGATCCGACACCAGGAAGGCATACAACAGCAAGTATTGATTTCGCTGAAATTGGATCTTATGATAAATTCGAAAAAAAGGTATCTTTTCCAAAAAAGCGAACAAAAAACATTAACAATAAAATAGAAGCACAAGTTATTACTACGGGGTTTCATCAAATACTTAACTGTGCGGGGATGTGCATGTTCTCAACTTCTTTTGGACCGTATCCTTTTATTGATCTTTTAAATGCTTTAACAGGGTGGAAAGATAATATTGATGAGTATATCGAAACCGGTCTAAGAATCCAAACATTACGTCAAGCGTTCACTTTAAGAGAGGGGATTAAAATATCACAGAATGAACTTCCGGATAGAGTTATAGGAATACCCTCCGCAAAAAAAGGACCCCTAAAAGGTAAAACTATAGAATATAAAGACTTTTATAGAAAATACTGCATCAGAATGGGCTGGAATCCCGAAAATGGATATCCTTTAAAAAGAACGCTAGAAAAACTAGACCTTGAATTTGTGATTAAAGATTTGTATTAAAAATTCACTTTTAAAAACCTAACAATCTAATTTAAGAGAATATTCATACTTATATGACTACTGATACTGATACTATGGAAAACCTACAAAGCTATCTGAAAAAAGAGATTTTAAAAGATGCTCAAAGATTAAAAAATAAATATCCTCCTATTTCAGAAAAGGTAGACGGAATCTCTAAGTCCTTAAGGATTAAGAACATTTACAAGTTAAAAGGAAATTTAAATAATTTCATTTTCATAAAAACAAAAAACTACATTAAAAATCCTCGATACAGATATTTTTTGGCCATATTGTTAGCTACTCAAAGCTCTGATCTTTTAGTTAGTCTAGCAAAAGAATTTAGCAAAAAAAATAGATTAAAACTGATCCAATTTTCACTACATCCTCAACACTTCAGAGTTGGTTTATTTTCTTTGAAAGAAATGCATAATAAGAATAATTTTTCAGAAGTAATCAATATACTAAAAGAATTTAGAATTATTTATCGAAAAGATTTAGAAAAACTCGGAAAATTAATTGAACGTGTATAATATTTATAGCTAGTTATAATAGTAATAATAATAATTGTATATTAGAATTTGAATTAAATACCTAACTTTGTTTTAAAATGTCATTTAGAGAGAATACTGTTAAAATTGTTAGCACGATTGGTCCTGCCTCAAGTTCAAAACAAATGATTAAAAGTCTAATCGAAGCTGGTGTTGATGTTTTTCGTTTGAATTTTTCTCATGGAACGCATAAGGAAAAGGGCGAATTAATTGAAAGAATTAGAAGCATAGACGATAAAATTGGAATTATGGCGGATATTCAAGGTCCTAAAATTAGGGTTGGTAAATTTAAGAACGATGAGGCTTACATACTAAATGTAGGACAGGAAGTAAGGGTATATGAGAGTGAAATTCCCGGGGGTGGAGATCAAACTCAA
Organism: Promethearchaeota archaeon; assembly: GCA_019057735.1. Next base: position 3,295 of record JAHLWV010000230.1, read on the forward strand.
TTTTCCATTCCGTTAGTAGGATTTCTAAAGTCAATGAAAAAAGGGAATGTGTTTTTTGTTAACGACGGGATAATTAAAATTGAAATTAAAAGTAAAGAAAAAGATCATTTGATTGGAGAAGTAATCGCGGGTGGAATAATTAGTAACAACAAAGGAGTAAATATTCCAGCTGTAGAACTAAATCAATCTGTGCCTACTGAAAAAGATATTAAAGACCTTGAGTTTATAGCAGATATTAATCCCGAGTTTGTCGCAATTTCATTCGTATCTAGAGGGGACGATGTTCTCACAGTCAAAAAACTCCTTGAAAATTATGGGAATAACGAAATAAAATTAATTTCTAAGATCGAACGACCTATTGCGCTCGATAATTTTGATCAAATATTAGAAGTATCAGATGGGATAATGATTGCGAGAGGAGATTTGGGTGTTGAAATATCTCCAGATCAAGTGCCAATTAAACAAAAAGAATTGATTATTAAATGCAACCGGGAAGGAAAACCCGTAATTGTAGCAACCCAAATGTTGGAATCAATGATAAACACACCTGTTCCCACTAGAGCTGAAGCTAACGATATATTTAACGCTGTTATCGATGGGACCGACGCTGTAATGCTTTCTGCCGAAACTGCAGTAGGAAAATATCCAATAGCCGCTGTAGAATATATGAACAAGATTGCGACAACAGCTAGTGAAAATACACCAAAACGAGTTCCTGACGATTACGATTCAGATCGATTAACACACACCCAAACGCTTGGTCACGCAATATTTGCTCTTGCTCACGAAATGGAAGAATTAAATTTTAGAGGCAAAATTTTAGTAATTACCAGAAAAGGTTATGGTGCTAAGATGATTTCTAAATTCCGGCCTCCGTTGCCAATAATTGCAATGACTCCTTCAAAAAAAACTGCACGAGAATTAAACCTTATTTGGGGAGTACAACCCATATATATCGAGAATATCGACTTTTTTAATTTGGATGTTGAAAGTTTAATCGAGCAATCAGTAAGATTTGGTGTTGAAACAGGTCACATCGACGAAAATGAGCACGTTATTATTTTGCTAGTTTCGAGAAAGTTTCAAAAAAGAGGAAATCTTGTTGGACTTTACTATGTTGGTGAAATCCTTAACCCAGAGACCTAATTTTTTTCCTCATCGTTAAATTATTTAGCATTCTTTTCTCTTTTTTCTGTATTTTGTTAAACTTACATAAAAATCGCTTTATAAATCATTATTCTATTATGATCAATTTTAAATTCAAGGAAT
>JAHLWV010000231.1 GCA_019057735.1 Promethearchaeota archaeon
GAGTTCATGGATATAGCCGGAAGGAAATTTTAACGATTTCGTTAGCGAGTTTTTTAATAGGGACCATGTGTTTTATGAATAGGATTGTTGTATATCCACTTTTAGGGATTTATTTAGGGATTATTGTTATTTCTGTAATTTTTTATTGTTTTTTCAAATCACTTGTTATCATTAACCATATCATTTTAGGTATTTCACACATCGTTTTACCTTGGATGATGATAAAAATTAATGCTGGCGATATAGTCTTAGGTTATTTCCCCGATCTAACTGTTTTTGAATTATTAATACTACTTTCAGTGGCATCCGTAGGTTTTACGGGTCAAATGTTGCACGAGTTAATTGATGGAGATAGTTTATCAAAGTTATCTCCAAAGGCTTCTCAATTCGTAATTTGGATTGCTTCTTTAGTATCGCTATCAATAGCAATTATCTCGCTAATCATTACACAACTCATTATCTTTCTCCCAATAGTTTTCTTTCCTTTTGGAATCATGTATATATTTAGGAAACCTCGTGAAGATTTATTAGGTCGGACTGCACTAAAGGATGTTGGCATTATTTTAGGAAATCTAATACTTGTATATAGCATTATTCTAATTATAGCTCCATAGAATTCCTTTAAAAGTAAGAGATCGAAGCAATTGAGAAATTATGAGTGAAAAGAGACCAATAAAAAATACTTATAGCGTGGTGAAGAAGAAATCTTAAATAAATTGAATTCTTGTTAAACTAAATAAATAATTAGTATAACGTGTTTAGAAATGACAGAACAATATGCAGATGTTAATGGAGTTAAACTATGCTATGAAGTCTTTGGAGATGGCTACCCTTTAATTTTAATTCATGGATTTGGAGCCAAAAAGGAATCATGGATTGCTCAAATACCCGATTTATCAAAACATTTCAAAGTTATAAGATTAGATAATCGTGGAGCAGGAAAATCAGAAAGACCTGATGCCGAATATACAATGGAAGTTTTCGCAGATGATATCAACGGTCTTATGGAACATCTTGGAATTGAAAAAGCAAATATAGCGGGATGGAGTCTCGGTGGAATGATCGTCCAGAATTTCGTTTTGAAGTATCCAGAAAAAGTGAATAAACTAATATTAATTAACACTAATTATGGTTTCCCTGACGAAAGTGGACCCACAGTTTATAAAAATATGAGGTTAAGCGAGTTAGAAATGAAAAAGGAGGATCCAGCTAAGGCATGGTGGTCTGGAACTCGATCTAGTTATTATATAAAATTCAGAAAGCAGTTAGAAGCTGAACCTTCTAAAAAATGGTACGGTCTTTGGTCTGCAGAAGATTTGATAGAAATGAGTATGATTGATCCTCCAACAGCTAATGACATTAATATACAAGCTGATGCATTAAAGACTCACAATACTTTTGAGAGATTAAATACGATTCAAAACCAAACTTTATTACTAACGGCCTCTCACGATAGATTAATTCCAAAATCATCAATGGAACAGATTCACGAAAAATTACCTAATAGTAAGCTTGTAGTAATTGATAAAGCGGGTCATAGCAGTCCTCTCTCGAAAGCTCCAGAAGTAAATCAGACAATAATTGATTTCTTAAAGGCTTAAAATTCTTTCTTTTTCTATTTTTTTTAAGAATGATTTAATGCATTTAACTTACGATTAAATTTCTTACTCTCTATGTTCCTCATTGACATAAGAAGCGCTGGTAATGCGATTAATGAAACTACTATCCCTAACCAGTACGGTGGAAGTGTTTCAAGCATAAAAGGTCCAATAAGGGGGCCTATTATCTGAGCTACACTATCTAATGCGGAAGAAAGTCCATTAATTTTGCCCTGTTCCTGAGGAGATGCTGTTTGACTTATTTTACTATTCATAGGTCCCCGGGTTAGGGAGGCTGCAAAACTAATAAACATAAAAAGTATTACGAGGGAAATAACACTTGTACTATAACCAAAAAGAAAAAATCCTACGAAAAATATAGCTAACCCTAATCGTATAGCATTACTTTCACCAAGTTTTTTTATTGTAGGCTTGAAAAGTGTAAATCTCACCCCTGCCCTAAAGACACCAGATATCATAAATATCATAGACATTTCAATTGGCTCGAGATGTAGAACGATAACACTAAAAAATGAGAGAGAAGTCATAATAATTGAGAAGGAAATTGTATGAAAAGCCCAAAGAGCTAACATGAAAAGAGCATTTTTATTCTGTCTTATTTTAATTGAAATCTCAGGTTTTTCTTCTTGGTTTCGAGCTCTATCTTCTTTTGTCCAGGTTTCTTCCAACATAATTAAAGTAACTATAATCGTGATAATTGTTAATCCTGCGGCAAATAAGCCAGGTCCTAAAAGTCCGAACCATGTAAACAAAATTCCACCGATGGCAGGACCAATTAATGAAGCTAAAACATGCGCAATTCCTACATTAGCCATTTGAATACCTCGATCTTTGGGTGGGACTTTATCGCTAATAATAGCTTTAGCGATAGGAAAATTTCCACCAAACATACCGTCAACCATACGCGCAATAAACAGCATCAACAAATTACCAGAAAAAGCGGTTAAAATAAATGCCAAAAATGTGCCAAATTGAGAAATTAATAAAAGTGGTCTTCTTCCATATTTGTCGCTGAGCTTTGCTAAAATAGGCCCAAATACAAAACCAAACATAGCATTTACAGAGAAAATAAGTCCAATCATCGTTGGAGTTGTTTCGAAGAGTTCACTGAAATATCCCACCAGAGGTAAAAGTATCGTGAATCCCAAAACATCGATGAATATAGCAATCCATAAGGGTGCTAACATTTTGTATTTGAATATTTTTCTGTTGTTGTTCTCGCTCATAAATTAATGACCTTAAATAATATTCAAGAAGAATAAGACAAAAATAAACTAAAACTCCCTAAACTTAACGATTAAAATAGATTATGACTAATAAACTATACTAAAAAGGAGATTGAGCATGATTTGAGTAGAATTAACTTTACGAATTATCCATTTCAATAATTTTATATGTTTATACCAGATGTTCTATTTAGCAATTTTAAAATTATATAATATCATTGTATTGATTTACAAAGAGTATGGATTTTCATAATTCGGAAGAGTTTCCAACTTTTAAATTAAAAAATAAAATCGTAGTTAATGATGTCTGAAATGTATGAGAACTTTATGATCTTTGGACTAGAAAGTACCGGAGAAAAAGTAAAGTTAGATATTTCTGAAGATACCTTTCGGTCTAATAACGGTCAAAATGTATTAGATCCTAACCAAGTGTTAATAATTGTAAAAGAGGGACTAAGGAGAATCTATATCTGGAAAGGTGTTAATTCACATGTCAGGAAAAAATTTATAGCATCTCGAATTGCCGCTGACTTACAAAACGATTTAGTTGTTAACAGCCACTTCCATCGATGTAAGATTATTTCAGTAGATCAAGGAGATGAACCTAATGAATTTATGAGAGCTTTTAACTTTAAATCAGTCGAAGTTCCTGAAATCTTAGAGAGAGCCTCGATAGAGTTTAAACAATTACACGAGTCTTCTCTCAAGGAATCTGCAGAAATTAAAGATAAAAAAGTTCACGGATGGCAAGGTCCACCTCCAACTCTTAATGGGGCTGTTAAATCCACACCAATTGTAAAAAAGGGGAAATATGACATTACCCCTAAACCTAAACAAGCAATCAAACCACCTAAGTTAGATAATAAAAAATTAATTGATAAAATTGTGAAAAACAAAGTTCCCGCTAATTTTAAAAGACAAAATTTGATTTTAGGGGATTTTCAAATTTACGGATCAGCAATCAAAAAAGCAAAAATTTTCGGGAAAGAAATAGAGGAAACCGAATGGGAACCGATTAATTCAATACCTGAAGGACCAATTGAACTTAAGGATCGAACTATAAGACTCTATGTTGACATCAATTCCGGTAGTATTGAGGGAATTGAAATACTCCAAAAAATTGATACGCCCAAAATTGAAGAAATAAAAAAAGAACCAAAGAAAGAAATGGATTACAATTCCTGGACAGTAAAGAATTTGAAACTATACTGTAAAGAAAGCAATATTACAGTTCCAACGGCCTATAGAAAAGCACAAATTATTAACCTCATCCTGGGTGGACCCCCTCAAGAAATCATTGAACAACCGCTTGATTATAACAAGTGGACGGTAAAACAACTAAAAGTGTATTGTAGAGAAAATAATATTTTAGTACAGTCTTCTTATAGGAAAGCAGACATAGTAAAGCTAGTAAAAGAACATAATAAATAAAAAAATAAAATTAAATTATTAAGCAAAGTTGATTTAACCTTAAGAACTGGATAAATCCTCAAAACTCATTTCTAATTGATCTAAATATACTTTTCTTTTTCCAGGAGTAATTTTTTCAGTTAAAATTTTTGCTTTATCGTAGCATGTTGTTGCTTCCTCAAGCATCCCTAAACTTTTATAGCATTTCGAGAGTTTTAAGAATGTATGAAACCTGAACCATCCCGTTGGACTCATCTCTAACGCTTGATAAAATTTTTCAACAGCTGCTTTATATT
>JAHLWV010000232.1 GCA_019057735.1 Promethearchaeota archaeon
AAATAAATTATTAAAATTATACTATTTCTTCATTGGGTTGTACAATGGGAATTGTAGGTTTGGTGGAACATAGGATACAATTTTAAAATTATGCAGAATAAACGGGAGGGCAGTTCTTTGCATTTAGCATACCCTATTCTTGAAATATGATAAAACCATAATAAAAGCACTGTCTTCTGTTATATTCTAATAATTTAAGAAGACATTGGGAACATGGAATTATTACCTTTTACGAAAGATAAGAAAAAATTGCCGAATTATGAGTTAGTATGACCGTCTCTTGTACCACCTGTATCAGGCTTAATTTATTATTGCCAGTGTCCAATTAAAATAAAAGGGGCATAGTGATAAAAATCAGATCCTTTTTTAATTATTTCTGTTTGCGCAATTTGTAAAGATTCAACTTTACTCTTACCTTTTTTTAAATTTTTATAAAAAATACTCATTAACTCTTTTGTTGATTGGTCATATACTTTCCATAAGCTAACTATCACAGAGGAAGCTCCTGCATAAAGAAACGCTCTTGTTAGTCCAACCAATTCGTCACCTTTATATATTTTATTAATACCTGTTTCACATGCGCTCAATGTAACTAATTCAGTATTTATAGAAAAGTTATTTAACACAAAATTAGCAGTTAACAATTCATTATATAATTTTATTCCTGAATATAATGGATTTTTAGGGTTGAAATAGCCATGACAAGCAAAATGTAATATATTGCTAATTTTTGATAGTTTAATAACATTTTCAATAGTAGCTTCTTCATTTAGAATCGGTTGGGAATTATAAATTCTTGCCAATTCTTTTGCTTCTTCTACAAATTTAATTCCAAAAAAACCATAACTATTTATTTTAATTTTTCTCCTTTTATTACAAAATAATAATACCGAAAAAGTAGATGAGTAAAAAATGGGTTTAAAAGATATAATTGGTTTTCCTCTATGAATTAAGGCATGAAAAGGTAAATAGTGTAAAATATTATGCGGAATAAAACAAATAATATCAAATCTTTCAATATATTCAATTATTGCATTAATTAAAAAATCTCCTGATGTTTGCCATTTATTGCTATTTTTTTTATTTTCGCTATACTCATTCAATTCTTTAAAGTAAATGTTATTTAAAAAATTATAAATCTCTGACCACCCTTTTTGTATTTTTTTAACATCTATCTTAACATCATTATTTTCCTTAAAAATTAAAAAAATATAAAAATAATCTTTGCCTAAATAATATTCTATAAATAAAATATTTTCTTTTAGTGCAATTACATATTTTTTTATCGTATCAGTATCTACGGATTTCCCTTCCCGGATTGAAACATATTCTGGATCTTCTTCCTCTATCTCCTTATAAATTATTCTCAACTTATTTTTTAATTCTTTAACCAATTCATAATCTAATTCAAATTTAACATTGCCAACTTGTTTTTCTTTAATTTTCTTGATTTTTTCTAATAATATTTTTTCTTTTCTTATAAGTTCTATATTTTTTTGATTTAATTCTATTCTAGGTTTTATATCGGATAGTGATAGTAATTTAAGAAAAGACTTCGATTTAGAACGTTCAACATATTCTAATGCCTCTTCCTTTTTCCCCATATCAATACAAATAGATATCATGATTAGATATGGATCTTTAACCGCAGCAATTAAACTGAATTCGTGTTGCTCTTCGAAAAGTTCAAAAAATATTTTTTCAAACAGCTTTAAAGCAATTTTGCAATTTTCATATGCCAATTCTATTTTGTTTAACTCCTCATAATAAAGCTTTGCTAAATTTAATCTAGAGGAAATAATTCCATCAATTAAACCAATTTCATTAAATAAATCTAAAGCTTTTATAAGATTTTTTTCTGCCTTATTAATTTCTTTTAATTTAATATTAGCTATGGAAATACACCCTAGTGATTTGGCTTCACCAGATTTTGAGCCTATTTTTCTATAAATTTTCAACGATTTAGTATTATAGTGAATTACATCATGGTACTTTTCTAATTTCAATTTTAGAACACCAATATTATTATAGCTATTAGCTAAACCTTTTTTATCTCCCAATGCTTTCATAATATCTAACGCTTTTTTATGATTGTATAAAGATTTCAGTGGCTTTTCTAAATTCATAAATGCATTTCCCAAATTATTATAGCAACTAGCCTGCTCTTTTTTATTACTAATTTCTTTAAAAATTCTAAGTGCCTTCTTTTGAAATAAAATATTTTCAGTTTGATTTCCAATATCATAGTAAATTGAACCTAAATTTAAATATGTATTTGCTTCTTCAAATCTATTATTTAATTTAATATTGATATTAAGGGCTTTTTTTTGAAAATGTAATGCTCGTTGATAATTACCATGATGCTTATTTATTAAACCTAAAAATCTATAACAGTCTGAACATAAAAAATTGAGTGAATTATCGTCAAGCTCATTCATTAGTTTAAGACTGCGTTCCAAATATTCACTTGCAACTTTATATCTTTCGATATTATAATATCCTATACCAATTTTTACAGATGATTGAGTAATACTCCGTTTGTGATTTATCTTATTACTAATTCTCAAGCAATGGTGAAAATTTCTTAATGCTTTTATGTGTTTACCTAGTTTTCCATATAACATTCCAATATTAGTGTAACAATTAATGAAGAAGATATTATTGGTATTATCTCTTGATAAGAAAATTGCTTCTTCAAAACAGTTTATAGCTAAAAAACAATATTTAGGAATTTTCCTTAAAATATTACCAATACTAAAAAAAACTTGGGACTGATTTTGATTAGTTCCTTTATTTTTTTCTAATACAACTGAAATAAATTTTCTTGGCTCTTTATAATATTTATTTGATATTTTTAGGATTTCTTCTTTATTAGATCCTGTAAAATTATCCATTTATAAAAATTTTAAATCTCCAAATTTTTTTGTTAAATCAGATAGAATAAAAGGTCAGGCTTCACAACTTCACATTTTCTTACTATACTCGATTTGATCATGAAGCCATTCTTTTTTATATTTTGCGAAGTTGTGAAGCCTGACCCTATCGTCTTCCTACATGCTACATGCATTGTTTTAAAGATTCGCCTGGGCCTGGCATAACAGGCGGTAAAAAGTGGATAGAGCGTAGCGAACGAAGCTTTTTACCGTTCTTGTTGATGATATTATTAGGCATCGCCGATAATTCGTATTGTCTTTTCTTTCTTACTTCTAAGCTTCTTTTCTAATTCCTGCATCTGTTGCTCCATAGCCTCCGAGTCCAGCCTATTGTTCCAAATACTAAATAGCTTCATAGTAACGGAAAAACTATTACTATTGGAGCTCAGTATAACAATGAGAGGTAAGAAGTTTTTGACTGAATTACAAAAAGTCGTTGACAGTGACCGATAGGCTAATTTTTCGTCTGCAACACCAGACACAAAGAATGCTGAAAAGCCCTCTAATGCATTCATTACATTAAGAAATTCAGGTATTATATTTTTTAATTTTTCTATTTCTGCATCATCACTGTAAGGCTTGACCTTGAAGTTGTCATCACCAATAACAACTTCTGATTTTTTAAAGAACTCTATGCTTTCATCTTTAATTTTTTTGTCCAGAATATTAATGAAGGGAATAATTGTTACTCCATACTCTTTTATTTGTTCGGAAGTCAGTTTTAAGGCGTCTCTCTTAGCCGAAATTCTCGTTGCGTTTCTTTGCACTTCGATCTGATTTTTTGCTAATTTAATTTGCACCAATGCAATATAGGCTATGACCACTAGTGCTGGGCCACTCAAGAAATATAATATTTCTACATAATCCCTAAATTGTTCCATTGTTTCCTCCTTGATACCGACATAAGATTAGGTGTACTAATGAAAATAACAAATGTTGCTTTTTATGGCAACCTAAACTGGTTAAAATATCACTCAAAAAATCAAAAATCCGCAGGATTTCTTACACTTTTCCGAGAAGAGTCCTAGGTCCGGTTTTGCAATATCACTTTTTATCTTCTCGCTTTAATTTTTTTAATCGCTCTACTCACTGTAGTATAATATATGTCAGGAGACTGTTCTTTTTCACACTTCAAGAATATATATTTACCTTATTGAATCGCCACCAGCGGTCAAAAGAATTAGTCTTTTTCAATTTTTCTACATCTTAATACTAATACGACAAAGGTTTTAAAAAATCCTTCTTTTTTTAGAAAATAGTTGCGAGATGCAAAATTTAAGAAAATATAGTTTATCTGTCTGTTAGTCGCTCGGTCAAATATTCAGGTTGTCACGGTAGGACAGCCAGTTACCTGACTGCCCCCGCACAGATCCCAGCGTGCGGAACTACCGCACTGGGCTCTTCAGAGATACTCGCTTCCGTAAAAGACAAATTAATATTGCCTTCTTTGCTATTCCCTGCAGGGAGGTTTGCATTTGTTATCCAGTCCTACTTGCCCGGCAAATGTTATCCTTTGCAGGCTACGTATTCTGTCAGCCCCTTCCTCATTTTCCATGAGTAATATGAGCTGATCCGACTCCCTATATGCCATCAGTCACCCTCTCTTTTCA
>JAHLWV010000233.1 GCA_019057735.1 Promethearchaeota archaeon
CTTTAATCTTGATTCTAATACGGAATTAAAGAAAATTGCGGGCCATGTGGGAATTTCGCGTTTGTTCTATGCGAACAAACATAACGAACCCACGACCTTCAGGTTAAAGACACAATATTAACTAAAATCTGCGAATCTTATTGATAAATCTTTACTCTCATTTAATATAATCGTAGAACAAGATATTAAAAACATATGAATTCAATTGATATAAAAAAAAATTTATTATTTAATGAATTAGAATTGGAATTTCAGCTTTATCCAGATATATCTCAAATAAGAAGCATTCGAGATATTGCAAAATCATTAGGGTTAGCTCGAACATCTGTAAATAGATGGATCCGAGAATTTCTGATAAAAAATTATGGTGAGAAATCTGCTGAAAATCTGTTTTATATTATTAGGAATTCCAAATCTCGTCGAATTAATTCAAAAGCTTATGAAGATGTTAAAATCAAGATTTTAGAAAAAAGAGGTAAGATTATTACTACAGAAGAAGAGTTTAATAGTCAAGAACAATCACCAACTCTGAGATATATTAGCTTAACCTGTGATAAAAATCATAAATTTAGAGTTAGAGTTAATGATATTTTCTATAACAATAGATGGTGCCCAAAATGTCAATCAAAATTATGTGAAAGAGTGACACGATATTATATGGAAAGTTTATTTAAACTTAAATTTCCAGAAACAACATTGAAAAGAGCTTTGGATATCAATGGAGATATGGGAGGTAGATTAAAATATGATGGTTTTAGTGATAAAGTTATTCTGAAAAATAAAACCTATAAAATAGCTTTTGAATATGATGGTATTCAACATGATGTATTTCCAAATCAAGTTCATGGAGATAATTTAAACCGATTTCTCATACAACAAGCTAGGGATAGGAGGAAGAGAATTATATCCGAAAATAATAATGTCATTATCATAAGTATAAAAGAGGTAAATGGATTTAGTAGATATAATTTGATTTCAATCCAAGATGAAATTATTACTCAATTTGAACGTAAGACAAATATTCTTCTTAAAAGAAGTTCTACTCCGATTCCTAGTTTTGTTTTAACAAACGAAGAAAACAATTAAACGGGCCATGTGGGAATTGAACCCACGACCTTCAGGTTAAAAGCCTGCTGCGCTACCTGCTTACACAAAAGACGCTAATCGCGCACTTTTTCTGCGCTAATGGCCCATTTTTAAAAAATGGTAACACACTCAGATATTAAACTTAATAATGCGTTATATGTGTAAAATTACAATAGATAAAATCTATAATAATTTATAACTTTTTCTGTAATTATCTATGTAGTACCCTTCGTGAAAGATTTCCTTAAGTTAAGCTATCTGAAATGTTCATAGCCTTGATTTTTTAGTTCAAACTTCTTACCCTTTTTTATGAAATAAATTTTCTCTTCGGAAATTGCTTTTCCTACTTTAAATAGCTTTCCTCCATTAGTTTTAACTAACTGCTGAGCTTTATCAAAGTCATCGGGATCAATTGCAAAAAGATGAATGAATTCCTCACCCCCTTCAAATATCAATTTTTCTAACGATATAGAGAATTCTTTTGAGTATTCCATAGCTTTTTCGTGGATTAAATTATCATTGAAATCAACTTCAAAACCCAAATTAGGATTAGATAAACTTAAGTCTTTCAATGTTTTTGATAAGCCATCAGAAGAGTCTATACTAGCCTTTGCTAAATTATTGTTTGCTAGAATATAAGCTTCTTTTCCCAAGTCGTTTGGTTCCAGAACACTATTTATTGCCCCGAAATACTTAGAGAAGTCTTTAATATTTGTATCTTTCTGTAAAAGGATATCAAAACCTACACCAGTTAAACCAAATTTGTTGTTTATTGCTAGTACATCCCCTGGTTTTATACCTTTCCTATAGATTATCTTTTTAGGATTCTTAAAACCAAACACAGTTGGATTTATGATAATCTCTTTAGACGAGTTAAGATCGCCCCCAAGATATTTAATATTCCATTTGTGTGAGTAGTCGACAATACCCTCTATTAATCGTTTAAAATTTACGACAGATAAATCATTAGGAAGCCCTAACGAAACTACGATACCCTCTGGTTTTACTCCCTTAACGACAAGATCACTAAGATTCATGAGAACAGACTTAAGTCCCATCTGATAGAAATTCATTTGTTTTGGCGCGTCAGTTGTAGCGTTAAACATGTCTGAGTTAAGAACAAGACATTCTCCTTCTTTTTGGTATTGATATTTAAAAAAAAAAGAATCGTCTCTTAGTAACCTATTACCTGTTTTACTATAAATTACCTCATCTATTAATTCTATTAGTCCAGATTCACCGTAAAAACTAATATTTTCGTTTTGTTTCATTAGTAAAATTTTATAATTTTCTAAAATTTATAATTTTTATAATATATATATTAATTAGTTTGCCTTTGTGGCTTAGTCGTAGAGCAACTGATTCGTATAATCTTCGATTCGAATCATCAGTAGGCCGGGGGTTCAACTCCCCCCAAAGGCTCTAGTTAAAAGTCTTGAGTTTCTATAAATTTTGTAATTATTTGTAAAGCAAGCATTTTGAAGGCATCGTCTATATTTTCTCCTGTTTTAGCAGAAGTTTCGACATAAGTTAATGTCAAATTTTGCGCTAACGCCTCTCCCTCGTCGCGAGACACTACTCTCTTCGATTCTAAGTCTATTTTATTTCCCACTAAAATTAGTACAATATTAGGGGAAGCTTTTTTAATCTCATGATACCAATTTTTATCAATATTTTCGAAACTTGATCGATTAGTTACATCGTAAACTAGAATACCAGCTTCAGAGTTGGCTAAATACGACTGCCTAACGCGTTTAAACTGTGCTTGACCTGCTAAATCCCATATTATGAATCTTACCGTGCTTTCAAGTTCTTTAAACGTACACTCCTTTTTCATAATAGAAGTCCCTATAGTAGATTTATAATCAGTCGCAAACTCATTTTCGACGTACCTATGCACCATGCTCGTTTTACCTACTGCGCCGTCGCCTCCTAAAATTAACTTAAAGGCATATTCTCCTGATTTTATATTAACTTTTTGAAGTTGATCAAGTTTTCGCTGAACATTGTTGCCCCCACTCTCTGTAACTAATTTAGGTATAACGGGGCTTACAGTTCTACCGTCAAAAATTCTCGCGATCTTTTCAGCAGCCAAATAAGCGTAAGGGAAAACGGCATCAACACCTGCTATAGCATCCAGAACAGTAACTAAAACTGCTTCAGGGCCAGATTCGCAAAATATGAACCTATAATCTTCTGTATCGAAGGTTCCTGTTCCAAAGGATCCTGAACTAAATTCTGCAGTAATTCTAGTTAAAACTGGTTCTACTAAAGCACTTATTCCACTGATTATTTCTTCGTTAAGCGATCTTTCTGAAGTTCCTACTAAAGAATCCATGATTAATCCGTCTCTATTTACAACAAGAGCAGCAACTAAATTATCACCAAGACTCTGTTTGTACCACTGCAGTAACGCAGCTAATTTTTTTGTATCGACTGACAATCTCTTATAACATCTTTTTTTAAGAATTAAATAGCACTACGATATTAATATGTAGATAGTCTTGCATAAAAATTTTTTTACTAAAAAAAGTAGGATTTAACTAGTTAGACGATATTATCAACGAAAAAAACGCCGGGAAGTTCACTCACCTTTAAAAATTGGTTTTCTCTTCTCTAAGAACGCATTAATACCTTCTTGAAAATCTCTAGTCCCAGCACAAATTTCTATCTTCTCAGATTCACTTTTTAAATGCGATATAAGATCGTTTTTATAGGAATTATTTAACAGATCTTTTATGTGTTGATAAGCGATTGTAGGACCTTGGCTTATTTTCAATGCAATTTTTGTTACTTCGCTTAAGAAATCTTTATCGTCTGAAATAACCATTGATACTAACCCAAAAGCCTTTGCTTCTTTTGCTGAAATTATTCGATTTAACAGAATCATTTCTGTTGCAAGGGATAAACCTACTAATTTTGGCAAGTGATAAGATGTTGATGAATCAGGCGACAATCCAATCCCCGCGAAGGCGGCTCCAAAATTTGCGCTATCGCGGCAGATTCTTATATCGCAACTACAAGCGTAACCGAGAGACGCGCCAAAACATGAACCGTTGATCGCCGCTAAAGAGGGAACTTTCAAATCCTTCAACAATTTTATCCCATCGTGTAATTTATTCGCTAATTCACCCATAAACTCCTGAGGCGCATTAGTTTCTTTAAATTCTCTGATGTCGCCCCCTACCGAAAAGCATTCCCCCATTCCCGTAATAATCAGACATTTTAACGATTTTAACGATTTCAAATCTTTAATAGCTAAGCAAAATTCACTTACAAGTTTAAAATTAAAAGCGTTCAGTGATTTTGGGCGATTAAAATAAAGGGTTACGATCCCATTGGATTCGTTTATCTCAACTTGTATATTTTCGTACTTAAACATAAAAATCAATTCAAAATAAATACTTAAATGATAAAAGAATCTAAACAAATAAAATTTTTAACATTTCATTAA
>JAHLWV010000234.1 GCA_019057735.1 Promethearchaeota archaeon
GCGAGGATTCTCCAATCGGTAAGAATTCAGCTCTCGAAGCAATTCGGATGGGTGCGGGAATTATGGCAGTAGGCGATCTCGAAGAATGTAAGATAATCTTTATGGGGGATTCAGTGTACTTTTTGTCCAAGAATTTTGACCCCGAAAAGGTCAATATGGATGTCCCTTCGAACATATTTAGAATGATGGAACTTTCTGATCTGGACGTTTATGTGTTAGACTCTGCGCTAGAGATTGCGGGAATAAAACAATCAGATTTAGTCGATTTTGATAATGTAAAGGTAGCAAGCAGTAAAGAAATTTCAAAATTAATTCTACAAGCAGATGTAACGTATAGGTATTGATATCTTAGGGCGTGTATATAAGAAATGAACGAAGAATTAGTGTATTTATATGGTTTTAGTACGAGAAAGCAGGTGAATCTAGATAATCTGCTGAGTATTCTAAAGGACCAAACTGATAATGGTTCTAGTATCGCAATTGTTCTCATTCACGATGGGGTAATAGGAACATCACAAAGTGGTACAATACCAAACTCATTAGATAAATTGTTAAACCTTTCAGTATCTGTATTTGCGATGACACCCGATCTTCTAGCACGAGGAATTGAACCAAATACGATTGATCCAAGAATTAAATGCATTGAATACGACGAACTTGTGGATATTTTAGCGCAAACTCCAAAAGTTGCTTCGTGGATGTAATGATTTATTAATTTTAAATCTTCACTTTTTTAATGTAGTGATTGGTCGGCTTTGTAATATGTAGATCTCATCATTTTCTATCGCCCATTCAATATCTTGAGGTAAATTAAATTCTTTTTCAATTTTTAATCCTAAATTATGAAGTTGGTGCAGTTGTTTCTCGTTTAAAGAGCAAATTTTCCTTGATTTTGGGTATGTTTCTACCATAATAGTGTGAGCGCCTTCAGGGTTTTTGATCGATTTTCTCTTTTTTTTACCGATAATCCTTTTTAAAACTTCAAATTTATTTTTCTTAATGATAATAGAATCTGGGATAACTAGACTATCGGCAATCGTATTACCTAGCCCCCATGTGGAATTAATCAACATTTGGTTTGAATCATTATTAACCACATTAGATGTAAATAAAACTCCTGATATTTGTGAATTAACCATTTTTTGAACAATTACTGCCATATGAATATTCTTCAACGAGAAATTTACGCCCAACTTTTTCATATGAAGCATATATAATATTGAACTAGGAGAAAATAAAGATGCCCAGCAATTTTTTAACGATTGTAATAAATCGTGAAAAGTAAGATTGTATAAATAGCTCTCTGCTTGTCCAGCAAAGGAGAATTTGCTTGAATCCTCGATTGTTGCCGAAGATCTTACGGCAAAAGATAAGTCTAAATCCTTCCCCTTAACCAGTTTATTAAAAGCTACTTCGATGCTTTCAATTATTTTTTTAGGAATTTTTGATTCCAATATTAATCTCGTAATTTTGGCTGAGTGGTGTAAAATTTCTTTAGGATTTAAGTTCTTTGCCAATAATGTCGTTAATTGTTCGTAGTATTTCGATTCATTAAGGAATTTCTTGAAAGAATTGGTGTTGATAATAAATCCGGGGGGAACTTTTGCTTTCATCTTAATTAATTTGATTAAATTAGAACCTTTTCCCCCTAATAAAGCAGTATTAGGTTTTGCTTCTGGAAAAAAAACAACGAATTCTGATTCTTTCAAAATTACTACTTAAAATTGTAAATAATATAATTTGTTTACTAAATTTTTAAATATTTAGTTTCTAAGATAAGGTAAAACATTATATATTTATGTAAAAATTTCTAAGAAGGAAAATAAAAAATAAAAATAACTACGATAAATAACTATAAATTTAAAAAATAATAGATTGATATTATAAAAAATAAAATTTTTAGTTGATATAAATGAAAAAAATTGGGGAAGGACGCTCTTGTTCGTCCAATTCAGAAGCACTAGGGGAATTTGTTTACATCCAATCTGTTGAAGACGTAATAAAAATATTTGATGAGGCCAACGGGAAAATATGTATAGTTGATGATGCGGGTACTACTACTCTTGGGCCAATCTTATCAGATTTAGCAGGAGTATTATGTCCATTTGGTTCTGCGGGCTCACATCTTGCCATAGTTTCAAGAGAATTCGAAATACCTTGTATAATGAGTGTAGAATTTTTAGTAGACGATTGGTCATCATTGAACGGCAAAAAGGGTAAAATTGTTACGGAAAGTGAAGACAAGGGTATTATTTATTTACTTGAGTAATTATCGAAATTATTTTCAATTAAAATTACAAATTATAAAATTATAAGGAGTTGTTTATATGTTAGGTGATATTAGCGACGAAGAAGTTAATGAAATAATCGTGATGTTTTCTCAAAGCGTTCTAGAAAATTTTCAAATGCGAGGCGTAGTGGAAAGTAAAATATTTCCTGTAAACCATTACATTCACGTTGCTTGTTATATTTTATACGACCAATCTTATCAGTATAATATCTTAAAAGAAGTTGCAAGTAAGATATCGCCTGAGGACATCGCTAAGAGATCTAAATCCTTGGGCTCACGGTCAAATCATTTGGGTTTTTATTCTCTATTGATGTTGTATTTACATGGTCGGGCTGAAGTTATTTATGATAACCTCAGTAAAAAAAAGGCTGGCGAAACTAACATCGTTGTTGAGCCTGAAACGAAGAAAAAAGAAACAAAATTCATTATGGACTTTTGGAAAAGATTGAGCCCCAACTATCTAAACGAAGGGGAGTTAACGCTGAAAACTAAAAAAATTAAGTGCCTTTCCGATGATTACATTGAAAACCTAAAAGGCAATATGATATCTATAGTCGATAATAAAGAGGTAATCAAACAATTGAAGCAAACCATTGCCCATCTAACCATCTATAGTTTCCTTTCCCAAGCCGAGTGTCGAATGAGCATTTCTGAGCAAGGACCATATTATTTTGAAGACAACACTGAACCTTTAGTATTTAAAGAATTCCTAGATCTACATACTGGTGACGATATGTTTGGAATAAATATGTCTGGAAATATGCCATATAAAATCACCAAGTCTGCGCCAGTTTCAAATGTGATATTCGGGATGACGCTTAAAGATATGAACAAAATTGAATTTAACGATTTTGGCACCTTATTTGCCGATCCCACTAATTTTTCTTCAAACATAACATCCATAGGAATTTGGACCAAAGAATTAATGCATCCAAAAGATCTTAGATATCCTGATAATTTAGGTGAACTAAAACCCCTTTCGCTTAACATCTTAAGCGAACTATCGGAATTCGCAAAAAGTGCCACGAAAGAATTATATATTGATATATCGAAATGGAACTTTAATAAAAAATTGATGTTCGGTAGCAACCTTTACGTTAATAGAATCGTAAGTTCATGTGCCCAATTCGCTGGAATAGAAGATAATTATAATTGGTCATGGGCTTTTGACTATGCCTCGGGTAAACCATTGAAAACCGACTTAGTGAACAAAGAAAAAATAGATTTCTACATTGATGTATTAGGGACAAAAGTAAAGACTACTCAAGATGAAAAAGAAGCAACGAAATTTGAGATCGCATCTTTAGAAAAATACAAAGGTATACATCCATTTCTTCCGCGAATGTTTAGGGGTAAAAGAGCTCGAAAATTAGACCCGTTTTATTATTTTTTACAAGATGATTAGTTAATCCTATAATCACAATAAATAATTATTAAAAAATAGATATAGGAATATTTAACTCATAGCGTTAATTCCGCGTTGAGGATAAATACTCCGAAATACCATCGCCTTCTTTACCATCGCAAGTGAAGATCGCTACTTGTTCGTAAATTTCAGTTAATCCTTTCTCGGAGGGAAGGGGTAGATACTGTGAAAATATCGTTTTTGATTCTATGGTTCTTTTCTTTCCATTTTCGTCTGTTAAGATAAATATCGAAGAAACAGGTGTTTTTTCGTCTTCTTTCGTTTTTGTGGAAACTTCTATGCTTTCTATTCTGATATTATCAGCGCCTTTAGTATAAATTATTCCATCTTGTTTTACTTGACCAATGGCTTCAGCTTTGTAAAAATTAATTGTCTCATCTTCAAACTGGGCAGAAACCCAATTCCACGAATCAATTTCAGCCCACTCTCTAATACCCCAGCTGTGATCGCGTTGACCGAGAGCTTTAATGTTTCGCGTTTCAATTACTTCCCCCTTTTTTTTCAGGATCAAAGTACCTGTCGCTACCATAGGTTGCTCGTAATGCATCTGAGCAAATACTTGCTCTGTCTTAGTATAATCCTCCTTAAGAAATGCTAAGGGGTCTGTACCCTCCGCTGAATTAAATATTGGAAACCTTCCCTCAAGGTTAACATCTAAGTCAACTTTGCTGTTTTTGAATTTGATTCTCCATTGTTTCATCGGTTCGACGCAGTAATACTTTATCTTCTTATCGATTTCCCAATTAACGGGCATTTTTTCAAGAGGAATTTCTTTAAAATAAACTCTAGCCTTACCATCAATTA
>JAHLWV010000235.1 GCA_019057735.1 Promethearchaeota archaeon
AATCCCCTGTAAGGTCGTTAAACCAAAATTTGAAGTTGTCATTGATTTCTCTCACCTTTTTCAATAATGTAGGGGATTTATTTAATTGATTGAAGAAGGCCTCATCCATTGTAATAACGCAATCACAGGTACAAATAGCAGTTGCGAAAATCAAGCAGTCAATAGTATCATTATGCATAAATTTTAGTTGAGATGCTAATTCAATGATTAAAGGGTTACCAGTAAACGAAAGCTCTGTAAGTCGAGCATTCTTTTGAATGGCATCAATTCCGATCCTTATATCTTGGGTAGTTATTTCGTTGGTATTAGATGATATTTTTAATCCTTTTGCCGTGAGTTCAAAAATGGTTAAAGTGGAGTAAAAATAATCATTAGATGATTTGGAAAGAAGATCAATCAAGAGCTTGTCGGGAATAGTTTCAATCCCGATTTTGATAAGAGGTAAAAAGTAGGATGTATCAATTAGAATCTTCATGATTCATATTCCTTAATGAAATCCTTTTTAAATTGTTTCCAGGCGTGATAGCTTATTTTAGTTTTCGGAGGAACATTCAATATCTCTTCTATGGAGTGTAATTTTCTCACGATTAGTTGATCTTGATGAACAAACAATATAATTGGTTGGTTCGGTTTAAATCCAAGTTTTTCTCGAATTATCTTTGGGGGAAAGATTTCTCCTTTAGATCCAATCTTTAAAATTATGGTGTCTGTATTAACTGTCATGTTAATATACTAATACTCGAATTATTTAAATATTTCGAGTATCAAAGAATAATACTAATTTTATCAACAAGCACTATATTAAAGATATTTTAAGTAAATAAAAAGAATTAACAAGTAGAAGAGGAGAATGGGAATAAAATAGAGAAAAGTTAAACATGCTCAATTTCAGTATGTTTTGAGATTTCAGAATTTGTTGTGCATAAATCCTTTATATCCATTTTGTGGACACTGTCGTTTCCTGTAAGTCTAGCAAATTCTTTTAATTCCTTGGTTGACACGCGCAAAAAATTTTCAAGCTTTTTAGCAGAATATGTAACATTCAACCGTTGACGGAGTTCGGGGTTTTGAGTAGTGATTCCTACAGGACACTTCCCTGTGTGACACATCTTATATTGTTGACATCCACAAGCTATTAAAGCCGCACTCCCTATAGCGACAGCATCTGCACCAATAGCTAGAGCTTTAGCAAAATCAGAGGAAACTCGTAATCCCCCTGTAATGATTAACGAAATATCTTTTACATTCCGTTTTTCAAAAAACTTTTTGGTACGATACAACGCAAAAATCGTAGGTATTGAAGTGGATTCTTTAACGAATTTGGATGCTGCTGCAGTTGCCCCAGGTCTTCCATCAATTGTAATGAAATCGGGATTGCTATAAATTGCAAAATCAAGATCCTCCTCAAGATGTCCTGCAGCAAGCTTTATTCCAATTGGTTTTCCATCAGATTTTTCTCGTAACCACTCTACCTTCTTTCGCAAATCATCTTTGTTCAAAATATCTTCATAGTGGGAAGGGCTTATAATGTCAGTCCCTGCTGGAAAACCTCTAATTTTCGCAATTTCTTCAGTAACTTTCTCTGCGGGAAGATGTCCACCCATTCCTGGTTTTACTGATTGCCCAAACTTTATCTCTATAGCATCTACTCGCTTCAGGTTTTCTTCGGTGACGCTATATTGATTTGGAACATATTCAAAGATATATTTATATGCCTGAGAAAATGATTCTTCTAATATCCCTCCCTCTCCCGAACAAATTGCACTTTTTACAGAAGCACTTCCCATTGAGAGAGCAGTCTTCACTTCTTTTGAGAGTGCTCCAAATGACATATGAGTTATAATAATAGGTGTTTCTATTACGAGAGGATGTTTTGCTTTTGGGCCGATTATCGTCTGAGTGCTTACATCATCTTCACTATTTAATGGCATTTTGAAAAGTTGCGCACCTTTCACAAGGATTTGATCCCATGAAATAACACCTCGTCTGGTCCTCATAGGTTCGATAATTGATTCACCCGTAGCACTTATGTCGTGAATATCAGTCATATATATTTCAACATCATCTGAATCACGTTTCCATTCTCCTAAATAGCTATCGAGTTCCGATTCTTGAACATCAGGTATAATTTCTGCCTCTTTTTCGAAGAGAACCATATGTTCCTTACTAGCACCACATATAGGGCACCTCCAATCCTCCAGAAAATTCTCTGGATGCGTTCCTGGTTTAATTTTGGTAATTGAATTCCCTCTTGAAGTATCGTATTCAAATACGTGGCAAACACTACATCTATACCATGTCATGACTTTTTCAGCTTTTAAGATTTAAATTTATTTTTAAATTGAATAAATATTATATCTTCAATAATCCTTTTTCCTTTATTTAGGCACTTCTTTTGAAATTTATCTTTCTGTTCATAATAGTAATTAATGTAATCGTGTAATAGACTAATTGATTAGGCCAAAAATTTATTATTATAGTTCTGAAGATGAAGCTTTATTTCTATTATATAGTTTTTCAATGATTACATTGAAAGCCTCGTGAACTCCTTGCCCTGTTTTTGCTGATGTTAAGAAGTATCCGAGAAAATTCAATTCTCTTATAACTTCTTGAATGTTCGGTTTGATCAAATTGGCTTCCTCAATTAAATCAACCTTATTGGCAAATAATACAACAGGAATATCGCTACAATACTTCTTGAGTTCATTATGCCAATTTTCTATATGATTAAAACTTTCTTCACCTAAATCATTTTCTTCGAGGCTAAAAACAATAATACACCCCTTACTTTCTCTGTAAAATAAAGGATGTAAAAATTTGAAATCATCTTGACCGGCTATATCCCAGAATATTAAATTAACTAAGTCCCCTTCAATTTCTCTATCATATCTTGAAAATTGGGCACCAAAAGTTTGAATATAATCTTTTTCGAAAGTGCCTTTGGTGAATTTTTTAATTAAGGATGTCTTACCTACTCCTCCATCACCTATAATAGATATCTTAAAGCTAAATTCCTGAGAATTAGTCATTAAATCATTTAATGCTTCTTGTATTATATTTTTACTATAATGTAGAATTAGATATTGTGTAATATAAAATTTTAGCAAAATGGATATTTTAACAACAATTCTTAAGCTAAAGTCCTTGTTCAGTTGAAGGGATTTTTTAAAAATGTGCCAAACATCTTGATCATTCTGACTTCCATTAATAAAAGATTATCTTCGAAAAAACTATTACGGTTTATATAAAAAAAAAGAAATATAGAATGGAGGAATTCCCTCCTTATCTCTAGTTCCTCCCTTTTCTATATTTTTAATTAAAACTATTTTTAGTTATAGTACTTGCTCTTAACCTTTTTAGTGGAAAAAGACAAATTCTACAGGATACATATATGGTGCATAATATGGATCAGATTGGGGGTGATCTTCTGGTATATAAAAACCAACTTGGTTTATTTTTACCTTCGCAGTGGCTCCAGGAGCGAAACCTTGTTCAATTGCTGCAGCATCATCTATAAATACCCCAGTACCACTCCCCGTAATATGCAGAAATGGACCTTCGCCAACACCTAAAAACCATACGTCAAAAAGAGATGGTACAGGACCACCAAATTCTCCCTCAACAATTATGGTTGCTTGGAAATTATAATCCATTTCTCCTACAAATATCATTCTGTTTTGAGAATAATAAGCAATCAACATCATTGCACCTTTTACATGCAAATTGATTTTATACAAAATTCGTCCATCTTTCAAGTCTCTCTCGAGTACAGAACCAGAGTGTTCACAATTAGTAATGTTTTCTGTGCCTGGAGGAGTTACCAAAAATCCATGAGGGAAAACGATTAGGTCGGATACGGGATCATGCCATGCTGCTACACCTGTGAGATCGTTAGTGTCAGTAAAATCCGAAATTGGTCTAACCTCTGCTTTTGCTACTACTACTGGCATTAAGCTAATGAGACACATTCCCAAAGTCGCAAGTAGAATTATTTTTGTTTTTTTCATTTTTTCTATTCCTCTTTTTTTTCGTTTTATCTTTAAATTTATGATCTATGATGATCAGAGATTGATGAGACATAGCTGCATTAATAATTGAGCTTCCGATAGTTTCACGATAGTTTCGATTATTTAAGGAACTTTTATGAAATAAAGATATTCAAATTATTTTTTCAGGATTAAACATAAAGTAGAAGACTTGAAGTTACAGTTGACTAAGTTCAACATTTCCAGCAAGAAATGTCTCCTCTATTAAGGAATCAAGTAAGGGGATATCCTTTACATGAATTGACTGGTTCAATTGTAAAGATTTAAGTAACTTTTGCCAAATTCGATCTTCTTCTTGCATACAAGCTATAAAATAATCTAATTTTTGTAGAGCGTAATATGAATCTCCTTTAAATATATAGGAAATAAAAAAAGGCGGAATAGCTTTCATTAGAAGAGTATGTTCACCGAAAACTGCCCGGTCTAGGCCTTCAGAAAACATTTCCTTAATAAAATAATCAATAGTGGTTAGAA
>JAHLWV010000236.1 GCA_019057735.1 Promethearchaeota archaeon
CTCCTCCTCATTCACCTACTTTTTTTAATGCAATAATTGGCCTTACTTTCAAGATTTTCCGATTCGCTAATACAATTGCTACCATTTGAACTAAGATAAATATCAAACTCGTTAAAATTACAGGAACTAACCCAACTAGCGTCAATGGGAGAGATGTTGATATAGCAGCGGATTGAAGATAACCTACTACTGCCGTATAGTGAAACAAGACTTCAATAACTATGATAAATCCCATTAAAGTTGTAAATAGGATTTTACCAGTAATTAATGAATTAATATTTTTATTTGTGTAGCCAATGCATTTTAACGTTGCCCAAGTTCTTCTATTTCGAGATACGATAATCCACGCGTAAAGTAATGATAAAAGAAGACTTGTTCCCAAAAAAATCAATACAAAGTATCCCGCAATTTCCCCAATTCCACCTGTAATAGACAATTCCCAAAATAAACTAGTAATGAAAATCAAAGACATATAAATAAGCGTAAAAACAGTAAACAACTTCTTTTCTCTCAGTGTCATTAGAACCGCTTTTTTCCACATCCTCATCATAAAATTTCACCTTGCTAAAAATTAATTTTTTATATGATTTGTTTTGTATAGTTACATAATAAGATTATTATTTTAATTTTAGTTTTTACAATATCATGTCTGAAATTGAGTCAATTATAGATGATCTTCTTTCTGAAGAACAAAATATTTTTGGAGTAGCAATTATCAACAAAGCTGGCACTCTTATCACACAAACTGAAAACTGGAATCTTAGCAACGATTTAGGCAATATTAACAAATTGCTCAGAGCTAAATTAGAATTGGGACAACGAGGTATGACAAACATAACGGTTCAAGGAATTAAATATATGATGGTCGAAAATACAGAAGAAAGAAAGATAGGAACCAATATTACAGGAAAAGGGCATATAATTATAGCACCAATCCCCATAGGTGGTACTGGCGCGTTAATTTGTTACATTAACCCTCAAGCCGGACCCCGAGACGCCTTATTTACCGTTCAATCTTACGCTTTGAAACTACAAAATATAGTTTAATTTTTTTATCCTTTTTTTATTAAAGAATTAGCTTATCCTCAAAGTAAACTGTTCAAAAAACAAAGCTTAAATAAATAATTAATGATTATTCATAAATACATAAATTACATATAACATATTTAATAAAAGAGGGATAGAAATGCTGAATCAAATACCTGGTGACTTATTTTCATACCTTATAACATATTCATCAAACCTACTAACCATTACTTTCTATATATTAATACTGGTTTTTGCTATCTTAATATTTAAGAGAAATTCATATAACTATGGAATTACTCTAATAATCTCATCAATCCTATTATTAACTTCAAACTTAATTTACATGTCCATTCAATATCCATATATGGCTTTTCGATTGCAAATTGAATTAGGATTTCCCTTGTCTATAGTTATATTAACAATATTTACTTGGAATCTCGTTTTTCTCATTTTAAATAGCACTAGTGCAATATTTTTAGTCGTATCTATATATCTGATATATAAAACTCATAGAAAAGATAGGGTTAATTAGAATTTTAACCACAAATTAAATAAGAAAAAAAATAAGACTGCAGAGATTACACATCTCTTATTTTTTAATATCTTTATTTATTTTAAATCTATATTTGGTCCCAATAAGGATTTAACAAGCTTTTAAGAAAGGTTTTAATTTTATCTAACTCCTCCCTCTTTGAATCGTCCACAAATGAAATGTTTTTCTCATAGTCAGGAGGTTCGTACTTTTCTTTTAATAAAGCTTTAATTATAGCCTCAACACAATATGGCAATCCAATTATATCGTAACCTCCTTCTAATACGAAAGAAACTCTCCCTTCACACACCCTTTCGGCAATTTTTAAAATCTTATCAGCAAATTGGTTATAAGCTATACTGGTTAACGAGCAATTACCAATAGGATCGGCGTAATACATATCAAATCCCGTAGCAACAACGATTAGAGCAGGTTGGAATTCGTTGAGTATTGGCTCTAACAAATCTAAACAATAGTCAAAATCTTCATTATTGATTCCTTCTGGCACAGGAAAATTAATATTTTTACCAATTCCTTCATCTTGTCCTAGTTCGTCAAACATTCCAATATCACCTTCAGTAAAGTCAAACTCGTGTATAGAAAAGTAAAGAATGGAGGGATCGTGGTAGAAATATTGAGCTATTCCATCTCCGAAGTGGTCATCTATGTCAATTATTGCAATTTTCTCAGTATAACTTAGCTTCTTGCGCAAATAGAGAATTGAATTAGCTATATTATTAAAAATACAGAGTCCTGTCGATTTTTCTCTGTAGGCATGATGTCCTGGAGGTCTGATTAAAGCAAACGATTGAGTATAAATATTCTTTACTACTCCTTCAATAGCTTCTATAGCACCACCAACTGCTTTTTTGGCTAAATCGAACGTATCATCCGTAACAAACACTTCCTCATCGAGTAACCCACCGCCCATGTTAGAAA
The DNA here is from genome assembly GCA_019057735.1 of Promethearchaeota archaeon. The sequence continues at coordinate 2,501 of JAHLWV010000236.1, forward strand.
TTTTTTTTATAATTTCGATATGATATTTCGAATGAGCTAATTCTAAAATCCCTTCGTCAATTTCTTTTGGTTTTACTTTTACAACTCGATTATCCTTAAAAATTCCATTTCTTTCAAGGTGATTCAAAATAGCGTTAATTCTAATGGGATGTTCAAACGATATAAAAGAAGGTTTAGGGTATGGAGGAATGTGTTTGGACCCAAAATCATCGTCAAAAATAATACCTACTTTTTTCTCTAACATATTATAAAAAATGGAAATGATAGAATGACTTAAACTCTTATATTAATATTTGCATACTAATATTAAAAATAATTTCTAATTAAAAAAAAAAGGTTTGAGAATCGAAATGAACTTTGTTGAAATAGTTGCAATGTTTTTACTAAATGCTATCCCTATAATTGTGCTCATTATCCCGTATTTTTTCATACGAAAAAAGCTTGCAGGTAAAATATATTTTAGAATAATACTGGGGATCATGATTTTTTACCTAGTTTACTGGGTCCTTCCAATAATATTTCAAGTAGGAACCTCTCCGTTAGAATTAGAATTGCAAGCTGGTGATGGCATTAATCTAGGAATAGGATATATTATCGCTCATGTTGGTTCTTTAATCGCATCGTTTTCTTACTACCCTCTCGTAACACTTCCTTTTATATTTCTTATAGCGCCCTTTATTTCAATTATCTACGTAAGGAACCGTTTAAGGAAAGAAGTTGGAACGAAAAGCGAAAAATTGAAAGGCTTAACGTATCAGATAATCGAGAGTCCTTACAAGACAATTAGAGCAGATATGTTTAAAGGTGACTGGTCAAGAGAAAAAGACATCTTAAAGCTCCTTATCGTCCTTTTGCCCATTTCTTTATATTTATTACAAGTTCTCCTTAAAATTACTGGAGTTCAATCAGCATCTATAATTGATGATGCCAACGCTTTAGGTTGGTTTATTGAAATATTATTTGTGTACCTAGCGACTTTCATTTTTAGTTTAGAAATATTACTCAGTTCCCAAATCGCATTAAGAGGAAGAAACTTCGGAGAAAACATTAGAGAGCAAACTTATAGGAGTTTATACACCGTTGGTGCACCAATATCTATTTTATCCATCATCTTATTCATCGTAGAAGATTTTGGTTCAATTGGATTGATCATATATTTCTTTGCGTATTTTTTTATGGCGTCGTTTATTTTTATTCTGTTCCTTAAAATTTTTGAACCAATTTCGCTAATAATATTCATAAAAATAATCAATTGGTGGAAAAACAAAAAGGAAAGCAAGAAAGAGATAAATATTAATGATGTTGTTTATGGGATCGCTTTCAGTTGTTTGGCTTTTTTCATTTTTTTCATAATAAATAATTTTGTATTTGGCTCAACTTTTCTCTTTATATTTGGTGGCGCAGAAAATGCAAATATCATAATTAATTCGGCTAATTTTACAGCAAGCGGTTCAGTCTATTTATACGAAAGCTTGGGATTCGATTTGATGAATATTTTTAATTTCGTAGCATTAATTGTCGTTTCGTTAATCATTGCTGTAATCTTTCTCAATCTCACTCTGAGGTTTACAAAAAGCATGTTTTTAGGGATTGTCACTTTTCTCCCTATTTTAATCCTGCTTTCGATATTGTTCGTGATGTTTGGCGGAAACGGGATGATAAACTTTGCACCGGAGACATACTGGATAACTGGACAATCAAGCTATACTTCAATTTTTGGTTTTAACTTTTTCACATTGAGAACTGCGGGATTCAACGCAAATTTAACGGGAATCTTATATTATCTCGCAATTCCTTACCAAATGACTCAATATATCTTCAATATAATCTTCTGGAGCTTGTTGATATACTATATAAGGAAAAACTTTAAAGTAAAAAATGTTGCTATTGACGATAGACATTTAGAAAAAGTAATATTCTCGTCTATAACTGAATTCCCAAGCTACGAAGATTATTCGAAGGGAAAGATTCGGTATTTGATTGCCAAAGGCGAAGATGTTGATTTGAAAAATCTAG
>JAHLWV010000237.1 GCA_019057735.1 Promethearchaeota archaeon
ACTTCTCCATATTCCACACTTTTTGATTTCATGGTGTAACCGCTGTTGTTAAGAAAATGAAGCATTGCTTTGTTTTCAAGTAGAATTGAGCCTGTAAAAAATTTGTAATTTAATTCTCTAGCAATTATAACTAAATAATTTAATAAAAATGTAGCTAATCCGGTTCTGCGAAAATCTTTCTTCACAACTATAGCTAATTCAACTGTTGATGGTTTTGGGGTTTTAAAAAAAGCTGCTGAAGCAATTATTTTCTGTTCACCTTCTTGAAGTGATTCTCCGACCAAGATCATATCAGTTTGATAATCTATAGTTGTTAAAGGTTGTACAAATTTGTGAGGAAATTTTCGATCCCGTGAGAAAAATCTCATATATTTATCCTGATCGCTTAAAGAGTAATAAAGTCCTTGGAGCATTTTCTCATCTGTTGGTTTTATTGGACGAATTTTGATAATTTTTCCATCTTTCATTTGAAAATCCGTTTCATATTTATCCGGATATAAGCTCAACCGACCACTTATGGAAAGAGGTAGTTTTTGATCCGCATAGACATATTTTACATTTTTAGCTTGTTCTAATAACCCTTCTCTAAAGTCTGGGTGGGCGATGTTTATCATTTGTAACACTCGCTCCCTAATGCTCTTACCAAATAAATAAGCAATCCCCCATTCGGTAACAACATAATGAATATCTCCGCGAGTAATAACAACTCCAGAACCGGGTTTGAGATTTGGAACAATTCGAGATACTATAGTTCCATCTTTTAAAGTTGCAGTACTAGGAAGAACGGCTATAGGTTTTCCATCTTCAGAGCGATTAGCACCTCTGACAAAATCTACTTGACCACCTATACCACTATAAAATAAATGTCCAAGCGAATCTGCATTAATCTGTCCAGTTAAATCTATTGTTAGTGCTGCGTTTATGGCCACTTGCTTTTTATTTCGGCTAATAATGAAAGGATCGTTGCAATAATTAACGGGATGAAATTCTACAAAGGGATTGTTATCTACAAAATCGTAGAGCCGTCGGGAACCCATGACAAAAGAACAAATTATTTTTCCTTTATGAAGTGTCTTTTTTTTACACGTGATTACCCCTTTTTCAACGAGATCAACAATTCCATCCGAAAAAACCTCACTATGTACTCCTAAATCTTTCTTATCTTCTAATTCGATCGCTAATGCGTTTGGGATTTTCCCAATTCCCATTTGAATAGTAGATTCATCTTCAATAAGAGATGCTACATATTTTGCAATCTTTTTGATGGATTCATCTGGTGGATCATACTTAAACTCAATAATATCGTGATCGGATAAAATATAGGCGTCTATATCGTTCATATGAATGAAGGAATCACCGAGTGTACGCGGCATCTTAGGATTAATTTCAGCTACTACAAATTCAGCCACTTCTGCTATAGGTTTTGCAATATCTACATTAATACCATAACTACAAAATCCGAATTGGTCAGGAGGGCTAACTTGAATAAGAGCAGTTTTTACATGCATTTGTCCCCTTTCAAAGAATCCGGGAATGTCTGAAAGTAGCATTGGGGTGTAATCTGCAACTCCCCTTTTTACAGCGTCTCGAAGATTTTCACTAATAAAAAAAACATTGTGCCGGAATAAATCTTCATTACTTCCCGCAGTTTTATAATAATCGAGATCGGACAGGCTGATAAAATGAATCATTTCTACATCAGAAAGCTGAGGACCGAGTTCAATAAGTTTTGATGTAAGATCTATGGGTTCAGAACATCCAGAATCGATAAAAATCCGATCCCCCGGTTTAATGTATCGTTTAATTGCTTGTTCTACATCTACATGCTTCTGTCTATATTTATCTAAATTAGGAAATCTGTTGTTAATCATCTTTCTTGACGTCATCTTCACCCATTATTAATGATATTAATAACTTAATTGGTGTTCATCATTTCTTTTACTTTCATAACAATATTGGGAAGAACATCTCCAATTTGATCGAAGAACCTCAAATCAGCTTCACTATCGTATGGAGTTTCGCCCTTGTTAAGAATTATTAATTTGGCACCGTTTCTCCAAGCAATTCCAGGCATACTTGCAGCAGGGTTAACTACTAGAGATGAACCGATTACAAAGAAAATATCTGCACTTTCAGACATTCTCATAGATTCTTCAAGTTCGTCCAGTGGTAAGGGATCACCAAAATTAACAATACTTGAAATTATCCTTCCATTACAGTTTGGACATTCAGGTTGATTATTCCGAACTTGATCTGTTCTATATCCTTGACCCCACTTTTTTTTATCCCACTTAGCCTCTTCAAAGGTTAATTTGCTTCCACACTCCAAGCATTTCATAAAATAATGATTTCCATGAAGCTCTGCTAATTTATCAAAAGGGATCCCTGATTTAACGTGAAGACCATCTACATTCTGAGAAATTAAGTAAACCATTTTACCCAAATTTAATAAGTCTAATATAGCATAATGCCCTTGGTTTGGTTTAACTTGGTTATATGGCACAGACATTTTAGGGGGGGGCAAACCCTTATCGCGGCGCGTCCATACTCCATCTGGGCCCCTAAAATCAGGAATTCCTGATTCTGTAGAGATACCGGCTCCCGTGAAGATGACAAGATTGTTAGAATCATAAATCCACTTTGCGGCTAAATCAATTTTTTCGTCCAATTCCATATTAATAGGAAGCATTTTTGATAATAAAAATATATTTCATTTGGTTTTTATTATCACATTTGCCCTGTTCAGTTAAAGTATTGACATCATTATCTAAAACTACCAGTTACTTTATAAAGGTAAATTCTAATTTCTTTTTAGGTATAAGATTTTTGTAGATCTTTATATTCTTTTAAGTTGAAATATTATTAGGAAAAATTAGGTTGGATATATCTTGACGTATGCGTTAAATTTTAATAAAGAAGAAATTTCATCAAGACAAATTGATTATGCAAGAGTTAATTTTAAGCCAGAACAACAAAAGCTAATTAAAATAATCTCGAACCTCGTTTGTGAACAGATAGAAATTCCCGAATTAGCAATGCGCTGTATAACCTGGTATGCAATAACTGATTGGCAGAAAATGAAAGACAAATCGATTGGCGAAATTGCCAATATGGAAATAACAGAAAAGTTAACTACATTTAAAGAAATATTCAATATAGGTAAAGTTCGATTAAAAGAAATGCTATCGTATCCAAAAGAGGAAAGTGAGTTGCTTCTTGATATTGCCTTTGAAAGGGCATTTAAGTATTATCTCCAACACCTTCATAGAACGCAGAAATAATAGCTCAATTTTAGCTTTCTTAAATCCTCTTTTTGTCTAGAATTTTGACTAAGTCAATGAGGTTGCTTTCTAACTCGTAAAATTTTATCCTATCGTAAGCTTCTTCTATGTCTTTTAGAGTTGAGATGTGATGAGAATCACAACCAATTGAAACTAATACATTTCTTTCTTTCAACATGTCAAAAAAAGAGCGATATTTCTGAGAATAAAATTGGGGATAGCTTGTATTAAATTCAAAGAAGATTCGATGTTCTGTTAATAAATCAATAAGAATGGTCATACCATTAATAGCAAAAAAAGATGGATCAAAATGTGCGAGACCCATTAACGGAAAATCCGTGGAGTTTTTAGTTTTTCCTTTCCAATAGTTAATGATCTTTTTAATAAAGAATATGCCTTCGATACTTTCAAGGTATTCAAATAATAAGATATCAAATCTAGTAGGTAAGATATTGTTAACAATGAACTTTTCTGTACTACTTAAGTCTATTTCTATTCCTTTGAACAGAGCCATTTGCCTTTCTTCATCATGAAGATATTTTTGAAATTGATCTATTTCATCCAAATACATTTCAATTTTAGCGATACTGTTAAGATTAGGAATTACATCAGCTTTCCAAGAATTCGTAAAGTGATCCGTGATGCATATATAATCTAAACCCTTATCAAGGGCAGTTGAGACTATTTGAGGAATTGTATTTCTTCCATCAGAGTATTTAGAATGAATATGTAAATTTAACTTAGGTAATTCCATGTTCTTAAAATAATATCATACCGTATTATAAAATTGTTAATTCTCAGCGATTAAATTCCAAGCGATTTTATTTCTTTATTCCGGTACCATGATAACATACCGCATATGAGAAGAGTTAAACCAAAAATAAATAATATTATTGTGAGAAGCGTTGATCCCGCCAAACCAGGAATATTAGAAACACTATCCCCTAAATTAAAAATAATATTTTGGACAGCAACGCTTTGATTTACTAACATAAAAACAATTATTAGAATAACACCACCAGCACTAAATTGCAAAATAGCTATCAGTAAATTTATGTAGTGAATAATTTTGGATCTTTTTTTACCCAAATCTATAATCTGAGCGCTGCCAATATTAATTGCGACTTTTTCCTTATCTACAAATTTAACATAATAATAAGCTAACTCTCTTAAAGGCAATAAATCAAAAATAACTGTAATGATTATGAACACACACACGACTATTAAGA
>JAHLWV010000238.1 GCA_019057735.1 Promethearchaeota archaeon
TAAATAGACAAGAAAGCGCATTCACCAAACCACTTCATTTCCAGTTTGTATGGGGTGTACTTGGAGGAATTCCATTCACACCAAAGAATTTCGCTTTGATGCTAGATCTAAAGCCTATAGATGCTACTTGGAGTGTTTGTGGCGTTTCTAAACAACAATTTCAAGCTGGAATGTGTGCTGCCGCATGGGGCGGACATATTCGTGTTGGATTAGAGGACAACACTCGTGTCATTTCAGGTGAATTAGCCAAAGGCAGTTACGAGCAAGTAGCTTGGGCTAAAAAAGTTGCCGAGGCTGCAGGACGAGAAATAGCACAAGGTGAAGAAGCAAGAAAAATATTTCATTTAAAGCAAGAACATGTGTCACTATAAGGATTAGGTTGAATTTAAACTCAAGTTTAATTCTAAACCATTATAATCTTTTTTTTTATTTTCTTTTTAAATTAAATATCTAAAAATCAATAAAAAGAAAATTATACTCATCAAATCTTTCAAAAAAAAAAAATAAAATAGAAATTAATTTAAAATTTTATATTACTTGCCAGTATAAGATATCTTTCAATGTTCCTTCTCTGTTACCTTTTGGTCTAAGTACTGCCTTAACTTTAACGTCAGAAAAATCTTTATCAAGCTCATTGGTTTTAATTATCCCTAACATCGTACTGTCTGTATTGTCTATTTCAATTACGGCAATAACTTTAGGTTCTTCCATTTTTACTCCATGGGCGTTTAATGTTGCTTTTGTGAAAAGCTTTACCTTGCCAGATGCAGGAACCTCCATCCAATCCTCATCAGTAATTTCTTCAAAACAGTCTTCACAATATAACCTAGGTGGGAATAATACTTTGTTGCATGGTTTACATTTTGTTGCTAAAAAAGTATCTTTTTCCATCAAGTGTTTAAAGAATTTATCCCCGGCAATACCACTTGGATAAAAGTAATCTGCTTGCATATCTCCTCGCCAATGCATGGGGGAAGTTGGATCTGTTTGTTTTTCTAGAAATCCCATTATTCACTACCTCCTTTTAAAGGTTTGAAATATTTAATATCTGTAATAGAGCCTTCTCTTTCGCTTTCAGGTTTCCATACTGCCTTAACCTTCATACCTATCTTAATTTCGTCTTTTGTCATTTCTCCGAAATAATGCATAAATCCCATGGGCCATGGATATGCTCCATCAATTGAAATAACCCCAATTAAAATGGGTTCTTCAATCCTTCGGGCATCTGAATCAATATATGATATAGAAAAGGTTTCTATTTCACCTGTATCTTTCAGTTCAACCCATTCTTCTGTTGGACCAAAACAATATTCACAGAACATTCGGGGAGGAACAAGTACTCTTTTACATGTTTTACAATGTATACCATAAAGTTTTCCGTCTTTCAATCCTTGTAAAAATTTGCTCATAGCATGTCCTACAGACCAGCTATATTGAACTTCAGGTTCCCACCATGAGTATGTAATTTTCTTCTCTCTTATATCAGATTCTCTTACATGGGTACCCGGCGCATATGGAGGCCATTCCTTATATTCTTTCTTTTCTACCATATCTTTATCCCCTCCTTAATACCATTACGGTTGCCATTTGCATTATATCTCCCCACGCTTGTCCTACACCCACTCTTGGGTCACCTGGAATTTGTCTTTTTCCTGCTTTTCCTGCTAATTGCCAATATAACTCACAAATTTTCTGGCCCATTGTTGCCGCAATAGGATTTCCTACTCCCAATAGCCCTCCAGATGGACAAATCGGTAAATCACCGTCTCGTTCTGTTACTCCTTCCCTTGTAAGAATTGGTGCCTCGCCTTTTTTACAAAGTAAAAGACCTTCCATATGATGGAGTTCTTTATAATCAAACGGATCGTAAGGTTCAGCAAAATCAATATCTTTTCGTGGGTTTAAGATGCCGGCCTTTTTATAAGCCATCTTAGCCGCTAGTGCCACATATCGAGGAAAGGATAAGTCCCTATTTGTCCACATCGTACTATCAATGTTCCAGCCCACACCACTAACATAAATCGGATCGTCTGTGAATTTATGTACTATGTCTTTATTGCAGAAAATTAATGCAGCTGCACCATCGCTTGGAGGACTGATGTCTAGTCTTTGCACTGGCCAAGCCATTATTTCAGAATTTAAAACATCGTCAACTGTAATATTTGGATCAGCTAACTGAGCACAAGGATGCCCTACAGCATTTCGTTTATTCTTTACAGCAACTCTGGCAATGTCTTCCTTTTTAATATTATAAGTTGTCATGTATTTGTTCATTTCCATTGCAAAAAGCCAAACTAAGTTAGGATTAAGGGGTCTATCTAAAATTGGATCCCAAATATGCCTAAAGGCAGTTTGTGGATGGGGATAACAATTACCCATTTTCTCTTCACAGACTACTAAACAGATATCCGCTACTCCAGAAGCTACATGCCACCATCCAGCGATGGGGGCAAATACTCCAGTTCCACCACCGTTAAAAACCCTGACATACGGTTTACCTGCTGCAGCTGCACCGTCTATTAAATTTTCTCCTTTCATGTGAATTCCATCAAATGCATCAGGTGCGGTTCCCATAACAACCATATCAATATCATCCTTTTGGAGGCCAGCATCTTCCATTGCCATCTTCGTAGCCAAAAAAGAAAGCTCTTTTCCTGTTTCTTTTAAGTGTCTACGAAATAAGGTCATGCCGGCTCCTAATACTGCTACTTCTTTCATTTTTTTTTTTACCTCCTTATCCTCTCTTAAATATTGCTACTGCTCCGCTTCCAGAAGGAATTCCACGCCAAGCTTGAGCAAGCCCTACTTCTGCATCGGAAACCTGTCTTTTTCCTGCATGACCGCGAAGTTGCATAATAATCTCTAATGCTTTCTGTATTCCTGTCGCTTCAATACAGTTTCCTACACCTAATGAACCTCCAGAAGTGTTTGTCGGGAGGGAACCTTTAATTTCTAAAGTTCCTTCTTCAATTAGCTTACCCGCTTCTCCAGGTCTAGCAAACCCTAAAGCTTCTAGATGTTGAAGTTCTTTAAAGGAAAATCTATCGTCAATCTCTAAAACATCGATTTCTTTTTTAGGCTCTGTTATGCTCGCCATTTTATAAGCCATTTTTGCTGCTTTCTTCGCGTATTCCGCGTCCATCCCTCTAGTTGCAAGCCATGGTGTTTCTGAACTCCAACCGAACCCAGAAAGATAAATTGGCTCGATTCCTAATTCTCTTGCCTTTGTTTCCGTAGCAAGAACAAAACAGATTGCACCATCAACGTTCGGACTGATATCTAACCTTTTCATTGGTTTAAAAAGGTATTCAGATTTCATTACATCTTCAACTGAGATTTTAGCTTCGTAATCGGCATATGGGTTAAAGAATGCATTTTTCTTGTTTTTTACAACAACAGCAGCGCATTGTTCTTCAGTAGTACCTGTTTTCTTTAAATAATGCTGCATTTCTAATCCCGCTAAGAAATAGGGATGAATTCGCTCCTTCTCATCTGAATGTCCTACTAGAGGTTTTGGCTTATCTGCAGTATATTTCGGGCTTCCTCCATAATTTGGTCTTTCAACAGGGCCAGATACAGGCCTTTCAAATCGCGGATCGAACGCATGAAGCATAATGTCTCCATAAGTCAACAAATCCGATATTTTACTATGAGTTTCAACTGCTACAACATCGAAGTATTCAGTCATTATTTGCATGTAAGCTGTTCCCAATCCGTAAAGACCATCACCACAGACCGTACAACAAGGTCTTAATACAGCACCAACTTGGTCAGGGACGAACTCATCAAAAATACTAAACCCTTCCCAATAATCTTCAGCACAAGTTATAAAGCTATCAATATCTTTCCTTGCATCAATTCCTGCATCCATATATGCTTTTTTGCAAGCTTCATACATGATTTCTTTCCATTGTACATCAGGCGTTATGGAATTGAAATCAGTATGTCCAACTCCAATAACGCACACTTTTCGACTCATTTTTTTTCTCTCTTATTTTTTAATTCAAATATGATTTGTTTTTAGATTTTATGTTTTATTACGTTTTATTATGATTAAAAGATTTCTAATTGTTTTTTGAATTGAAATGGGAACATCCTCCTATAGCATTACAAAAGAAAATTTTAATATTTCAAGAAAAATGTATCAATATTATGGATACAAGAATCAGAGAGTTTGAAAAGATCAAAATCCAAAATTAGAATATTAAATTAATACTCTTTTTATATTCATGCACAGTATTATGCACCATAAAATTGAATAAAGCTTTTTTTAATAAAGGATTTTTATACTTGTTTTGATATTGAATATTAAACCTATTATTCAATATAATTTTAAAAAATGTCAAACAATCGAACCACGAAGTTCAGAGAGATTGCCCAATCGTGTATTAAATATAAAAACCATCCATATGAATTAAGTGATTTAAAACAATTTTTTGATTATTATACAAGTTTCTCTCCTTCTCTTCTATTATAGTAGTCAAAGCTATTTTTATTTTCTTAAAA
>JAHLWV010000239.1 GCA_019057735.1 Promethearchaeota archaeon
GAATCTAAAATCGGAGACGTTAAAAGCCTTCTGAGAGATATGTCATCATTCATGGGTTTTCTTTGGGAGGATGACGATGATTGGTTTTTCGATTTTTAAACCGTATAATTTTCATAATTTATTTCTATTAAATTAAAAAAATAATTTTTCCGAGGTACTCAATGAACTTAAAAGAATTAAAACAACAAATGCCTGAAATATTTGAAAATGTCAGAGAAGATGTAAGAAGAATATTGGGTCGTCACCGTGCGGGTCTGAGTTTAGGACTAATGGAAATGGGGATATTCCCCCGTGGATTTATTGGAGGAATGCATTTTTCTCCCGGAACGGATATAGTAATGAATACATCCCCATTGGAGAAACTTTTAGAAACACAGCCAGATGAGATTATTTGGGCATACACTTATCATATTTTACTTCATGAATATATTCATTCACTTGGTGCTCTCGACGAATGGCAATGTAAAACGATTACACTTAATATTAGTGAGGAGGTTTTCAAAAATAAGAACCATCCTGCATTAATACTCGCAAAAAACGGAATTGGAGCATTCTTACCTAACTGGCAACTTATATATCGTCCTCCCGGGCCGAAACCTAAAGGAAAATCTATTGAATATGTGGTTGGTTTCGATAGAGAAAGCCATTCCTATTATTCCTAACCTCATTAGATATTTTTGTTTAAGAGTTAAAATTAATTAATCAGCACAATTTAAATTAATTAGATAAGTTTTAACAAAGTTCTCGGGAGAATCAAAATTACTGAAACTTCAGGTCAAGACAAGTTAGATCAAGAAAAAGAAGAAGAAATTGAAAAAACTTTAGATGTAGCTGGAGATCAGTTAGTTTTAAATTGGCAATATAAGGATGTTAAGAAGAAACTAACGTACGACATTAAAAAATGTATCGGGTGCAGTTTATGTAAACTTGTTTGCCCGGTTGACGCCATTGAACTTGGTCCAATCCCAGAAATTGCCCAAAATATATTGGACGATTCAAACCCTAAACTTTTTATTGATCACGATAAATGTTGTTATTGCATGCTATGTGTTGTGGTTTGCCCCACCGATGCGTTCCACGAAAATATTGAGCCTGAAGGACAAATTGTTATGGATGAGTTTCCTACCATAGAGAAATTCTATGAAATCGATTTTGACAAGTGCACTGAAGATAAGGAGAATGAAGTTTGCCAATTGTGCTTAGCAGTAAGAGAAAGGAATCACATTCAAGAATATTTTAAAATTTCAAAAGAATGCCCCGCTGATTGTTTTTCTATCAATACTCCCATCGAAGGAGAAGTCATTATTAAGAAAAACATGCTACATAAATGCGATCCACAGGGTTGTAAAGCTTGCGTTAATATCTGCCCCGTAGAATCTTTTTACATTCCTGAGAAAGCTGAAGAAGTCCTAAAATATGGTAAGATTGCATGTAACGAAAAAGAGTGTTTTTATTGTGGAGCGTGCGAGAACTCTTGTCCTGACGATTTAATTATTGTTAAGAGAAAAAATATTCAAATTAGAGCTCCGAAAAAAAGCGAACCTTATCCTTGGATAGAAGGTTGGGTTAAGAATATCAAAGAAGTGTTAAGAAAAGCCCTTATTGAAGGAAAGGAGCAAATAGAAATTCCATCTATAGAAGAACATATTAAAAAGATCAGTAAATCAAAAATTGAAAAAGTTCCACAACTATCTAATGAGGATAAACTAAAATTAAAAGAACTTAATGATAAAATTCAATCTCTACTGCAATCCTCCAAAATAAGATATTGGATTAAGGATAAAAAAATAGATAACATTCTCAAAGAATTAAAAAAACAAATTCAAAATTAATTAATGTGTTTAATCATGAGTGAAAACGAGAGAAAAATGTATAAAATAGTAGGAACAATAAAAGATGTTAAAGGTCGATGTAATGCAAAGCATAGAAAAGGAGATGTAATCGAACTGAGTGGACACGATACTGGAGGATTGTGTGGCTTCTTTTATCACGATATTTTTCCTTCAATTCTAACATTACAATTCGGTGGGACATTTCCTTGGTCCCAGGATCCAGATGTGCTCGAATTAGAATGTCCTGATCGTCATAATGTTGTCAAAATTGAACTAAAAAGGATTAGATAGAGAGTTTGAGAAGTTATATTTAAAGGATTATTTCTGAACTTAAAAATATCCTCGTTTTTATATTTAGAGTTAGATGTATGGTTAATTCATAAAAGAAAAATTGAAAAGAATTTACATATCGATTGCCATGATACTAAAATTAAAAATAAAATCAAATAATAAAACAAAAAGCAAACAAATATTTGTCTGGATTGAAAAAAATAAAGCATTCAAAGAAGATGTCCAGCAGTTAATAGAGTTCTTTAAAGAACAGATTCAAGTAAAAAAAAGAATAGGTCGCCATGTATACTACAAAATTACTTCAGAAAATCCCGCAATAATGCTATCCCTTCTTACAACAGTTCAAGAATTAATTCCTGAAATTTATTTCAATAGTAATCAATCTGTTGATGTTGAAGAATATACCCAAATATGACTCTCTTCCTTTTATGAGACATTTACCTATTTTTTTTTATATTGATTTAGCTTAACTAATCCAAGTAAGAGAAATCGTAAAAATGGGAGAGGGGGGATTTGAACCCCCGGCCACCTGGTCCCAAACCAGGAATCATACCAAGCTAGACCACCCTCCCGTTAAATCTAAGAAGGAAATTGATATTTTATGTTTTCATAATGAAAATTAAGATCAAAAAATATCAATAATAAAGATACAAATATTTTTTCGATTTTTAATTTTTTTATTTCTTTGTTCCATCTATCAATAGTTATTGTTAAATCATATAAAGTAGTTTATATTTAAATTCCTTAGGAAAGCGCTTACACTTAGTTTTGAAATGAAGAAAATAATTTACTTACAGAGAATTGGAGATATTGATCCTGGGATATTAATTGTATTAAAAAAAAATTTGAAGTGGTTCTTTAAAAAATACGGTTATAAAATTGTAAATCTTCCCGACCCACTTCACTTATTAGAATCTGAATATGATTCCTTTAAAAGACAATATGATGCGTTAAAGGTAAAAAGAAGATTAATTAAGAACGTTAAAATTAAAGGTTATAATCGGGTCCTGGGTGTTTTGGATGTTGATATTTTCTCTAAATTTTTAAACTTTGTTTTTGGTGTTGCCGATCTGCCTAGGAACAGGAGCTTTGGGAGCGCTTTAATTTCAGTTACCCGCTTAAAAGAAAAATTTTATAGGAGAACCGAAAATGTAGCTCTTTTTGAGTTGAGAATAGTTAAAGAGGCAATACATGAGATTGGTCATACATTTGGATTGGAACATTGCACAAATTTTTGCGTAATGAAATTCTCTAATGATTTAGAAGATACTGATCAAAAACCACCGAAATTTTGCGAAAAATGTGCTAATAGAATGGACATCGCTATAGATAGTTTTAAGTAGAGACTGTTATATAAATCTCTTTAAATTTTAACCATAGTTCTTCGCCAGTTTTTAAGATATCTTTATACCCTTTTACTAATTGTATCAAATCACCGGGTATATTTCCTTTACCGAAATAACATCCTGCTAAACTACCTCCTATAGCCCCCACAGTATCACTATCACCGCCCGCGGTCGCTAATTGGAAAATACACTCTTCAAATGAATTCAGATTTTTTAAAAAGATGAAGATTGCGCAGGCTACTGTGCTCAGTGTATATGGATGAACAAACGCTTTACCTAAATAGTCTTCGATAAAATAAGGTGCTTTTACGCCTACTTGAGAGAATTTAATTAACCCTGCTTCTAAAGAAATTTTAAGACTATTCTTTACTTTATTTAAAATCTCTATAAATTCATCCCATATTTCTTCTCTCGAGTTAGAGATCGAAGAAATAATGACATCAAAAAACTCATCAACTGAAAACCCTGTCTCTATGGTTTTATTTATTAGAAAAGCAATTGCTCTTGCAATTACTATTGCCCCTGCAGAAGCTGCTGGATGAGAATGAGTAATAATACTTGATTTTAACGCGGAATTCTTCAGATTATTTGTATCTTTATTGTAAAATAATCCAATAGGTGAAACTCTCATCACTGTACCGTTACCTCCCGAGTTTGAAGCTGCTTTTTTCCACGAAATCCCGTATTTTAGTTTTTGAATTGACGATATACATCCATATCCCGGACCAATGGGAGGATCTTCAAGCCATTCGACGTATTCTCTAATAAAATAGTCTTCATTAAAACCAGATCCTTGAATAAGCGCTTTTGCTGTGTGTAATGTTAATTGAGTGTCATCAGTATAAGTATTAAATAGCTTTTTATTAATCGCTAAAAATTCTTTAAAGTCACTAAAGCGGGAGTAAATTTGTTCCCTAAGAATTCCTTCAAAAGGATGTCCTAATGAATCTCCTATCGCAACACCAATAAGACACCCTTGAAATTTATCTAAATAATCAGTCTTCATAGTTAAAAATGAACTTTATAAA
>JAHLWV010000240.1 GCA_019057735.1 Promethearchaeota archaeon
TTATTTTTTTATTCTATTCCTTAAACTCTGCTAGTCTTTTTATAACTTTTCTAATCGTTCTTAACCCTTCTTCATCGTTTTGAACTCCTTCCTTACCTTTATCCCTGCTCCATAAAGAGGCACCCAAATTAGCCCCAAACGCTCCACCTGAGACGGAAATAACATGGTTTTGCTGGTAGAAATCTAGTATGCTTCTTATCGCAATTTCTTGTCCACCGTTCCGATCTCCTCCTACTGCAAGAGCTAACCCATATTTATCTTTAAATACATTAGGATTTTTAGCCACCAATCCACGACAGCGATCAAGTACTGTTTTAAGCTGCCCTGACATAGTTCCTTGAAAAACCGGCGTTCCTAATAGTAAAAATTTCGATTCTTCTAATTTAGTGTAAAGGGCTGTAATATCATCATCGTTGATGCACCCTTTTTTCTCTCTAATGCAATAGTCGCAATGAATACAAAACTTTATTTCTTTGCCTCGTACCGTCCAATATTCAATTTCAAAGCTAAATTTTTCGGCTGCGTAATTTAACGCGTATTGCACAGCAAAATCAGTTCCTTGTTTTCTGGGGCTTCCGCAAATGCCTAAAAGTAAATTCTTGTTTTCCACCATAATAATATTATTACATAATTCTATCTTTAATTATTACTATTCATTTCTAATCTAAAAAATGTTTTAAATTCTTCATTACTACAAATAACGATGGAATCGACCAAATCGAGTTTAGCGAGAATTAAGATTAAATTCCCAGATCAATTGTGGATTTCTCAGATTTTCAAAAAGTTTCGAGATATTCGAATGGAAATTGAACATTTTCTTCCCTACGATTTTGAAAACTCTATAGGTAATTCTATAATTGAAATTTTTCACTACAATATCGATTTAATAATGGAGGACGTTAAAAATCATAAATCTGTTATTGATCTAAGTATTCTAGAAAAGGACGAAAAACGGGTAAGATTCAACGTCAAAACTAAGGATCCTTTTCTTCTGTACGCTATTATTAACTGTGGGGTTTTAGTTAATTTCCCGGTGCGAGTTAAAGAGGGATATGCGTATTGGAGGCTAGTTTCAAAAAGGGAGAGCATAGACAAACTTTTAACGCTATTTGATCAGAAAGGTATCGAATATTCACTTCTCAGAATTGGAAATTCTCCCTATAGTGTTGACGACGATAAGAATAAGCTAACTTTAGATGAATCTACAATTTTGAATAAAGCTATAGCTTCAGGCTTTTTTGAAATTCCACGAAAAATTTCTTTAGAAGAATTAGCAAACGAGTTAGGAAAATCAAAATCTACTTTATCTGTCACTCTAAGAAAAATAATAAAAAAAAAAGTCATGTTCGAGATGTAAATGTGACTACCTCTTAATAATACTCCTTAATTTGTTCTGCTAAGAATGCTGCTATTTTAGAATTATTAAAAGGCCAAACGAAAGAATAGTTAATGGTAGGATTTTTCTTTTTTGCTCGTTCTATAGCTTCAGGAATGTCCTTTTCAGAATGTTCACCTCCCTGAGTCATCATAGGAGTAATAACAATAATTTTATTAGGATCCTGCTTAATAGCCTCTTCGAATGCATCGTCTAAAGAGGGAGAGCAAAATTCATTAAATCCTACAACAACGCTATGACCCGTCTGATTTGAAAGAATTTCCGCTAATTTATTTGAAGTATAACTATATAAATCATTTTCGTGAGTTCGCGGCCAATTACGCATTTTACTGTCCAACTCTTCGAATTGTTGCTGCATAACTGGAGGCGGTGGTCCTGGCATATTTTCTAAGCGTGAGTGGAGCATAAAGTAATCGAGAGTTTCTTTTTGGGGAAAATCACTAGGTGGCATTCCATGCATCGCTAGAATTATAACTATTTTCATGATGCTATTATAAATTTTAAATTAAAGTTAAAACTTTTCAATTAAACGATAATAAGTGTGAAAAACTTCGAAAAAAATATTATTACATCCCAAACTGGGTTAGAATATGCTCATAAAATAAAAATAAGTAAAAAAAAATTAAAGCCATTCTTCTTTAAGGATATCTCCTCTAGTTCCAATTACAAAGTATTTTATCGGAACTTTTCTGTTTGCCCTCTTTGCCCCTTCTTGTACTAAACCTAATAATCCAGAACAACAAGGTACTTCCATGATCGCAACAGTAAGTGTGTTAACCTTAGCTCCATCTATTAATGTTTTGATTTTCTCAATGTAAACTTCTCTACCCTGGTCAAGTTTTGGGCACGCTATAGCAATAGACTTAGATTTTAAGAAATCTCTGTGAAAATCTCCATAAGAATAAGCAACACAGTCAGCAGAAATTAATACATCAGCACCTTGATAATACGGAGCATTAGGATTGATTAGATGCATTTGAACTGGCCATTGTCGTAAAGTAGAGGAAATTTTTCCAGTTGATTCATTTTGAACTTCAAGCTCATCAAAAACCATCGTTTGAGAGGATGGACAACCACATTGGGATGAATTATCTACTTGTTTTAGTTCATTTTGAACTGTAGGCTCATCAAATTCCATCGTCTGACAACCACATTGGTGTGAATGTTCAGCAACGATTTGTTTAACTTGTTCTAATTCTACTTCTTCCTTACTTTTTAAAGATTCTAATCTCTTTTCTACGGCTTCCTCGTCGAATTTTGATGCTTCTCTTTCAATTATTTCAAGCGCACCTGTAGGACATCCTTGGATACAAGCACCTAAGCCATCGCAGAAAAGATCATTGACAACTTTAGCCTTTCCATCAATTATTTCAAGAGCAGCTTCAGCACAATCTACGATACAATTACCGCAGCCCGTACAGAGTTCTTCGTCAATTTTAATTATTTTTCTTACAACTTTATTTTGATGTTCTATTTCAGTCATATTTAGATCAAATGGAGATCGTTATATATTTTTAATTTCGAACATGTTCTTTTCGGCTTGAATTGTTCTATTTTTCAATGTATAATAAAAACCTTAAAATAAAATAATAAAGGTATAAAAAATATGGAAAAAATAATAATCGTTGGTAATAATGTAGCCGGAACCTTTACCGCTCAGAATATTCGATTTCTTAACGAAGATGTTGATATTGAAATTTTTACCCAAGAAGAGTATCCCTATTATTCCAGAGTTAAATTACCCGAAGTCATCTCTGACAAAGTTCAAGCTAACGATTTAATCGTTTTTAAAGATAATTGGTATAAGGATAAAAATATTAAGTTAAACCTTAATAAAAGAGTAATAAAAATCGAGCCACTACAGAAAGAATTATTTATTGAGGGAGACAGCAATCCTGTTACTTATGATAAGTTAATATTAGCTTTGGGTAGTGTTCCCAATATCCCTCCGATTAATAACGCACGGGAAATGGTTGGAAAAGGAGTATTTACGTTAAGAACAATAAAAGATACTATAGATATTAAAAACTATATTGAAAAGAACAAAGCTAAAAAGGCTATTATTATTGGAGGGGGGTTACTTGGGTTAGAATTAGCTAGTCAAATAAAAGATAGCAATTTAGACACCACTGTAGTCGAATTTTTTCCAAAATTACTTCCTAGACAGCTGGATGACGAATGTAGCGCCATGCTTAAAGGGGAGATTGAATCTAAAGGTATAAATATTGTATTAAACGCTGCAACCGAAGAAATCCTCGGTAATGGATCTGTTACAGGAATTAAATTAAAAGATGGGCAAACATTTGAAGCTGATATTATTTTAATCCAAGCGGGAATTAGAGCTACAATAGATCTTGCTCAAAACTCTGGAATAGAAACGAATCGAGGTATCATTGTTGATGAATTTTTAGAAACTAGTGAAAAAGACATATTCGCCGTAGGTGATTGCGTTGAATACAAGAATCAAACATGGGGAATAATTCCTGCTTGTATGGAGCAGTCTAAAATAGTTGCCGCATCTGCCTTGGGTTTAAGAAAGATTGAATACAAAGGAACAACACCTAAAAGTACATTAAAAATCGTTGGTTTAGAATTAACTTCAATCGGGATTTTTGATCCTTCAAAAGAATTAGGAGGTGGTTGGGAAATCTTAAAAAAAGCTGATAAAGAAGATTGTTGCTACCAGAAATTAATCCTTAAGGACAACAAACTCAAGGGGGCAATTCTTTTTGGAGACACTAAAGCAATGTCGTTTGTTTACAATAAAATGGAACAAGATGTTACCAAGAAAGAACTAATGGAAATCCTTGAACTATATCTCTACAAATGTTCCAATTGTGGTGCGGAATACGATGAAACAAAAATGGAAATTCTCTTCGAAAACTTACCCGAAGATTGGAAATGTCCAAATTGTAAACATTTGAAGGAAGGTTTCGAAAAAGTATAAATTCTATGTGAATATTATGCCAATTTATCGATGTAAAAGATGTAATTATCTATATATTGACGAGGAACAAAAAGTTCCTTTTGAGACCGTTGGTGAAGACTATAAATGTCCGAGGTGCCGAGCTTCTAAGAGATTATTTGTAAAGAAAAATA
>JAHLWV010000241.1 GCA_019057735.1 Promethearchaeota archaeon
TGGCTCGTTTAGGATGACTTTCCACAAGATAGTCGTGTCTTACAAGGAGCTCAAAAAGCTCGTCTCGAATTTCTTTTATTGCCTTATTGCCGTAATTTCTTTTTTTAGCCGATGGACTGATATGTTTTAAAAGTTCTTCTTTTAGCCGTCCCTTGTAAAGTTGACCTACTTTATCAAGGGTTTTAACATTTTTCAAGAAATTCATAATATCCTCGAGGAAATATGAGTGAAGACCAAAATCTTTTTCAAATAGTGTTTTTTTCGCTTGATCTAATATTCTTCTTTCTGACCGTTTTAAATTGTATCCCTGACGTTCCATATATTTTACAATTTTATCATATGTTAATGGAAGGGTTTTAGAGAAGGGCTCGTAAGTGATTATCCCCGGAAAAGGTTGGTAAATATCAGCCCTTTTAACAATGACCTCGTTTCCCCTCAAATTTTTTAAATAGTCGATTTGATAAGTATTGTTTCTTTTTGAACTATAATACCCAGAACCCTGTAATTCCTGTAGATTCATCTGGTTTTTTAATACTGCTATGTCTCTTGAATTGGTAGCTCTAAACGAGAGGATGTTTGGAAAGTAATTCAAGAAATTTTGATGGAGATAACTTATTTGATTAGCTGAAAATATTAAGCCAAAACCACATCTACACAACGGTTCTAAAAACTTCTCAATTTTCCCGATATTTACCGCGTTATGGTAGTTATCCAGATAATTAGCATCAAAGAACGCGTCAACTTTGGGGATAAATATCGCTTTTTCCGTATAATCTGAAAGATTATTGATATAGTGGATAAATTTTGATAAAATTACAAATGTGATAAACGTTTTATGTTCCAGATCCTTTAAAATAGAAAGATCGATGATTATGCTTTTATCATTTTTTAAAAAATCTATTGGATTTATATTATCCTCGAATTCAGATGTTTTTTCAGAAACAACGATAGTCTTATTAGTAAGCTCATCTATAAGGCTTAATAATCGATTTTCTTTAATATAGGGTTTATATTCAGTATTATATTTGTAATCCAGTAGAAGTGGATTGAAATCAAACGTTTGTTCTTTTTTTATTGATTTCTTTAAAGCTTCAAGAGTAATTCTTTGCTCTTTATAGGCTAGAGCAAAAACGTCGTAGAATAGGCTCAAATACTCTATGTTTTTATCATCGTGTTTGATACCAGACTTCGATAAATTAACGTTGAACGTCTTTCCTAACTGGAAATGTAGAAATTTGTCTTCGTATATAGTATTTTCGAAATATCGAATTAATTTCGACCAATCTCCTGAATAATCAAAGATTACGCAAGGTATTTGTGTTTTAATCAATTCTGCCGCTATTTTCATTTTTGCAAGCTCACGTTCTTGAGTAGGCCCATTGGTGATAAGTAAATTTTTAAATTGCTCAAATGTGAATCCAAGAGGCTTTTCTTCCTCCAAAAATTCCGTATTAATTGTCTGACCTATTATTACGTGGTTTGTTAAGTGAATCGGGGTGTTAAACTCCGCCGCGATTTTAGTAGTTATCCCTTTTTTAAATTCTCCCGAAATTTTAGCTAACCTCAATAAATTTTTTCCTTGAAAATATAAGTATCTCAAATGCGTGCCAGCTAGATTAAAATTCATATTTTTAAAACAGGTACCGATAAAACTGGAAACCAGCAAACGCTTATTTAAATCGGTTAAAGTCAGTTTTAAAAAATTATCCTCAAACGCATCTTTCATAACCTTGGCATTGGTGGAGAGTTCTGCTCCTAGTTCAAAAAAGTCGTTAATATCGAACTTACTAATAGATTTATAAGAAATCGCGGTAATAGTTAAGAAAGTTTTCCACACTCCAGATCTCATTTGAAGCCAATTAGAAAATTCAATTTCAGGATGTTTTACTTTTGGATTTGGCTCGTCTAAAATAACATTTAGAATTCCCTTTAAATCTTCTAATGAACGCTCATTTAAACTTTTTTGGCATTCCTTAGCAAAAATATGGGACGAAATTGGAGACGCATATAAACTGTATGCGTATGGAATTTGATGACTATTTAACGCTCTGAAAAATTTTTCGGGATAAGCTAACATAGGTTGTACTGCCATTCTCACGTTCATAATTTTGACAGCAGTTAATAACTTGTTATCAATATTTGCAAAAAGGATGTCCTTATAACTCTTTAATTTGTGAAACGTGACGTCTTCAAAAGGACTAAGCACAGAGATTTGATTTGACCGTCTAAGATAATTACTTGTAAAAACATATAAAATATCACGCCACCAAACAAAAAGGCAAAATATAATTACTACAATTTCAGATATTACCACAATTACTGGATGTATTTTAAATGAATCTAAAACGAACCAGAGGTAACCAAGCGCGATAAGTAAAAAGAACATTTTTATATAAAATCGCGCTAAATAACCATTCTTGCTCAAATTTACTTCTTTTACAGCGGGTACATCTACGGATTGATTGAAAGTTAGGGTCCGTATCGCATTAATTAACTTAATTCCTGAGAGGAGCGTAATTTTCGTGTGATGGAAATTATCGCTAAAGTTAGATTTAAATCTTTTGGAATACATGTTTATTGTCTCAATCAACTCCCATTTTTTAGTTTCTCCTAAAATCCCGTTTATACGGTAAAATACGCTAAAATAGATTGAAGTTTGAAACGATTCACTTGAATTTACTATTTGATACGAGTCAAATTTTGAGCTTTTATCGTCCTTTATTTCGTTCTTCGTTAGATTTATCATAGGTTTTTGAACTACTTGATAAGAGTATTCCAACTCTGCACTGCTGAGGGCTTTTAGAAACTGATTCAACGTGGGATTAACATTTTCGGGAAGAACCTCTATCTGAAAAATTCGCGCGATTAGATTGGTTGCGGTTTTCTTATTTACTATTAAAATAGACTTTGGATCCTCGACTAACTTACAGATCTTAAAATCTTCGAAGGGATCCATCTGAACAGCCTCGTAGAACGCATTCGATACGTTATGATACACGCTTAACAGTTTTTCGAACATAAAACCAACAATAAAAAATACAGTAATTCCAATTGCTAGGTATAAATTTCTATATATAAGATAAGAGAAATAAAAGAAAAGGGCTGATATTATTAAAACGAACACACTTCTTATTCGTGAATATTTTAAATTGATGTCTCTATAAGATGGATTCACCCTCCATATATCTAACAAATTCGAACGATCGCTCGAATCTTCGTCTAGGGTAGAGTTATTTTCTTTTTTAGCCTTGCTTGAGGGGTTAGAATTTAAAAATTTATTATACATCGCACACATATTTCATCGCTATTTTATTTATTTTTTAATTAATTTTACTTTTGATAAATCCTAAAAATTCGTGTATATTTAAATAAAAAATGTAATCGTTCTTTTTTTCACCTTTTATCCGTATTGGATTATTAGATTTAATAATTCTTTAACCTCCACGCTTTACTTTCATTTATTAAATCCTCTTCAATTATTTTTGAGTTATTTAATTCAATCCTTTTTGCTCTTAACACAATTAGTTGTTCCATATTTCTTATTCGATGATTTTTAATAATATCCAGGATAGTCTGATATTCTTTTGATAAAAGATTCGGATTGTAAAAAAATAAAATAGAAAAACTCGCCAAATATCTAAATAGTCGTTATTGTCGCTAAATTTACCTGATTTTTTCTCATTTTCATCAGAATTATTGCTTTTATAACCCACATCTTTTGACCTAATATTGTTAACATACATTTATCTAAACACCCATCTATCTTTTTTTCTATCTGTTTTTCTAATTAGTTTCTCTGTTTTTTTAAATTTTTTTTTAACTGACTTTGCTGCACTAAAGTCCCCTAATTGTTCGTGCAAATAAGCAATTTCTAACCATGGATTATGACATGGTGCGAATAAAGTTTTAATTGATGTAGAGTATAGAGATTTATAGAACGCGTCTAATGCGTGATTATAACATTTCAAATCTTTATACATTAAACCAATCTCACTCCACAACATACTCAATATTTTATCCCTAGAGATTGGATAATAACCGAGTGTCATTTCTTTAAATCCAAGAAAGTTTTCAACGCTAAATTCCTCAGTAAAGTCAATCAATCTCTCAAATATCTCTTCAGCTTTATAATGATATCCCGATCTGCGATAGGAAATACCGAGTTGTAATAGTAATTCATTTCTTAAACCTAAAAACAAAAGACGGTGAGATAAATTCACTAATATAAATTTTATATTGGTAGGGATATATATTTCAAGAGCATCTAATGCTCTTTCCATATTTTCAATAGCACCATCGTAATCTTTTTCATAGAAATATTCAAATCCACGATGGCTATATTTATGAAAACTATCTATCGCATCTAATTCTTCTGAATTTAAGCTTAATTCTTCGTTCATTTTTTATCATCATAACATGTCACTCCTCCGTTCTATTTAAATAACTAAAAAACGAAATGCAAACAAATTAGTTGAAGACAAA
>JAHLWV010000242.1 GCA_019057735.1 Promethearchaeota archaeon
AGTTCGCAGAGAAAAATCTTTCTAAATACGAGATTCCAAAGATTTGGGAGTTCCGCGAAGAACTTCCATTGACAATGGTAGGAAAAATATTGAAAAAAGCGCTTCGAGAAGAAGGAAAATCTGAATAATACTATTTAGCAGAAAAAGCTAAAATAATTTTTTTTTTTTTAATTACTAACTAGCTTAAAATATAAATAGACAAAAATTTATTATAAATCAATAACAAAAAGACTCTAGAGCTAAAAATGAAAATAGAAGATTTTGAAGACATTCTGTATGAGAAGGAAGAAAACGGTATTTGTACAATTACGATAGATCGACCTGAAAGAAGAAATGCCGTTACTTATGTGTCTTTTTTAGAAATTTATACTGTTTTAGAAGATATGGAAAAAGATAATAACGCAAAAGTGTTAATAATAACAGGAAATCCCGAAGGAAATGCCTTTTCATCGGGGGGGTACTTTGAACCGAACTATTTTGAGAAGATACAAAAGGAGATTAGAATGGAAATAGATCTGATGGATATTGCCCAAAAGAAATTATGTATGGCACTCTGGAAATTCTCTAAACCTGTTATTGCCGCGATAAACGGATTGGCTATAGGTGGTGCTATTACAATGCCTTTATCGGGTGCTGATCTAATTTATATGGCCGAAGATGCGTGGTTAGGGTTTTATTTTTCCAAAAGAGCAATAATCCCCGAGTTTGGTTCCACTTTTATGTTACCATTTTTAGTTGGTTTTCAGAAAGCAAACGAGATTTGTTATTTTGGCGACAAAATTACCGCTCAAAAGGCTTATGAACTTGGCCTTATTAATAAAGTCTTACCTAACGAAGAATTAATACCTTATGCTAGAGAACAAGCACTTAGATTGATACCGCCAAAGGGGCCATATTTGTCAATTAAGTTAATGAAAAAAACTATGCACGCTTACTTTATTGATATCTTAGATAAAACATTGGATCTAGAAAACAAGGGATTAAAGAAAGTGTTTAGAACAAAAGATTTCAACGAATCGATGAATTCCTTAAAGGAAAAAAGAGATCCCGTTTTTATTGGGCGTTAATTCAAGGTTTTTCTTTTTATTATAAAAACATATCTTTAAAAATTATTCAAATGAATATTTTTTTATGAATAGCAATAATTATGATGAAAGCAGAGTAATTTCTAAATACCCCGTTATAGTAATTGGTGCTGGCCTTGGCGGACTTGGTGCTGCATGTCAACTTGTTCTCAAAGGAGAAAAAGTATTGTTACTTGAGAAACACAACGTACCTGGAGGATTTGCTACTTCTTTTGTTAGAGGGCGGTTTGAATTTGAAGGCGCATTGCACGAGTTAAGCGATATTGGAACGGAAAATAATAGAGGTAGCCTTTATCGATTCTTGGAAAAATTAGGTATAGTTCCAAATAAACTAGAATTTATTCAAGTTCCCGAGTTTTATCGAAGCGTGTTTAGCGATGGATACGATGTAACAATTCCACTTGGGATGGAAGAGTATACTAACAAATTAATTGAATTATTTCCTTCTGAAAAACGAGGAATCGAAGAATTTATAGAAATGTGTAAAGCTGTTTTGGCTGGTATTCTATTTATTGCTTCTAAAGGTGGAAAATTTTCACCACAAGACATGCTTAAAGAACACCCATGGATTCCGCGGATTTCGGGTCTTACATTATCAGAATTATACAAGAAATTTTTTAAAGATGAGAAATTGATGGCTGTAATCTCTCAACTATGGGGGTACATTGGATTACCACCAAACAGATTAAATGCTTATACTTATATTGCGATGCTCATATTTTATTTAAATTGGGGCGCTGCTTTTCCAATAGGAAGATCACATTCTTTAACAACTTCATTGGTAAAAGCATTTGAAGAACTCGGTGGTGAAATAAGATATAATGCGTTGGTTGATCGTATTCTCGTGGAAAATGGAAAAGTTAGCGGAGTAAAACTCCTTAATGGGAGTGTTTATCTTTGTAAAGCAGTTATTTCCAATGTTAATCCAATATGTACAACCATGAAAATGCTTCCTCAAGATGTAGTACCAGATAGTTATAAGAAAATGATTTATGCTCCAGAAATTGGTCCATCTGGTTTTTCTGTTTACATTGGATTAAATGCCTCATATAAAGATTTAGGATTTACTGCCCATGAAACATTTATTAACGATTTGTACGATACAAATAAGGCGTTCGAGAATTTCAGAAAATTGGAATCGCCAAAATACATGGTGGCTGCATGTTATAATCACATTTACGAAGATATTTCACCTCCAGGAACAACTCAATTAGTTTTAACTACTTTACAGATGGGTAAGCTTTGGCAAAACATCGCACCCGATCAATATTTCCACTTAAAGGATAAGATCGCGGATGGGATGGTATCATTGATCGAAAATACTATTTGTCCAGACATACGTGATTATATCGAAGTAGCTGTAGCCGCAACACCTTTGACATATTATCGTTATTCTAAAAACATAGAGGGTGCTATCTATGGAACTACTCAAGATGTTACAAATGGTCCTTTACTTCGATTAAAAAGTAGAGGTGCAATTCCGGGTTTATATCAAGTAGGTGCGTGGACTAATTTTGGTGGTGGATTTTCGACTACTCTCTTAAGTGGGAGGATAGGCGCAGGGTTATATTTAGGAGATAAAATTAAAGGGAGGATCTAAAAAATGGAAAAGGAAATAATGGAAGATGTAAAAAAGTATCAGAAAGCTGAAAAGTTAAAAAAAAGGCGTGATGAGGTCGAACCTCTACCGTGGTATTACGACGGTTTAGAAAATTTATCCAATAGAATCCATCCCGAAAAGCAATCTCTAATAGTTACTGATATTGAACTTCTTTCACGCGATACTAAACTGTTTAGATTTATTTCTGCGAGACCTGATAAGCCTTTAGCGCCCTTTCGTGCTGGACAATATGTAGGTCTTACTGTAGAAATTAATGGCGTTCGAACCTCCCGCCCGTATTCTCTTGTCTCGTCGCCAAATCAACTCTCCTACTACGAATTAGGCGTTAGAAAGAAAGAAGGTGGTTTTGTTAGCCCTTTTCTATTTGAAAATGTAAAAATTGGCGATATTTTTGAAGTAACTGAGCCCTTAGGAAATCTCTACTACAATCCCATTTTTCACGGTAAAGATTTGGTATTTATTGCTGGTGGGTGTGGTATAACACCTTTTATGTCAATGCTAAGAGACATCTCCGAGAAAAGACTTCCATTAAACATTTGGTTAATATTCGGAAGTTTAACTGAGAGAGATATCCTGTTTCGAGATGAATTAGAAGATATCCAAAAAAGAAGGTCAAATATTAAAATCAAATATATCCTCTCTGAACCAACTCCAGAATGGAAAGGAGAATGTGGTTTTATCTCAAAGGATAAGATATTAAGCGAAATTCTATCGATTGAAAACAAGTACTTTTACATTGTTGGCAATCGTGCTATGTACCAATTCGTAGATGACGAATTGAAAGCTCTAGGAGTTCCTAAGCATCGAATATATTACGAGGCGTTTGGCGTTCCTGACGACATCACTAAAGTTATGGGGTGGCCTCGAGAAATAGATGCCTCTAAGAAAGTTCAAATTACAGTAGATTATAGAAGTCATGCTTCGAAAGAAAAAATAGTAATTGAAGGATCATGTATAGAACCGCTTTTAAATAGTCTAGAACGATCAAAAGAACTAAGTGTCGAAATCGCTAGTGGATGTCGCTCAGGCGAATGTGCTTTCTGCCGAACAAAAATGATTTCGGGCAAAGTGTTTGTCCCACCAGAGGTGACTATACGAGAAGTTGATAAGGACTTAAGCTACATACATCCATGTATATCTTACCCAATTACAGATATCCATTTAGACCTAACTTTAACTTAATTTTTTTATTATATATATTCAATGATTTTAATATCACTGAATCTGCAATTAACGCAATAATTAATTGTTCATTACGATTCTATAAATATAGATCAATATTTCGTTCTTAAATAAAGTAAATATTTATTGAAGTGTATTATTGAACCATATCTAATCCTTTTATCGGTTTTCGAGATCGCAGAGGAACTCGTTTGAAGATTATAGTTAACTCAAGTTTAAAAAGATGCGAACAATATTATAAAACATTACATTAACTATTGAAAGAAAAATGTAAAATTGCTCGAAGCGAGTGAAAATGACGCCATTTTGTCCAAATCCAGATTGTGGAGCTGTAATAGAAGAAAATTGGAATCGTTGTCCGGAGTGTGAATTAGATCTTAACGCTCAACAATTGGATGAAAATTCTCAACAATTAGATGAAAAACCTCAATATACGCTATTACCCCCGAAAAACCCTCAACCTCCAACATACACATACAAAGCGAAATCTTTCCAAATGCCAAGTTCTAATGGATTTGGTACTATATCAGTAGTATTAGCGATAATAGGATGCTTCTGTTTTGCGTATGTCTTTGGCCCTATTGCTAT
>JAHLWV010000243.1 GCA_019057735.1 Promethearchaeota archaeon
AAAAAAACTCATCAATTTTCCTTAAAAATAAATTTATTAACAATTAACCTATTAATTTAACAAAATTGATGTATTTATTCTGAGAGCTATTTTTCTCGATGGAAATAAGATACAAATGCATTAAGAACTCTTCAAAAATCTATTCTCGAAAAGGCTAATAACATTGGAAAAGCTTGAAAGCAAAAAATTGCATATTTGTGAAAAATGTGGTAATGTTATGGCTAACAGGGTGCTTAAAAGAGATTTGGATAATAAATCAGCTCATTTAGAAAGAATTCTTCAATGTATTGTTTGTAGACATTGGATTCCCTTAAGTTAATTCTTTTTTTATTTTGATGTTAAAATAATTTAGCGTGTTATTTAACCATATTAAGGCAAGTAGTCCTCACTAAGTGTTTTAAGTTGAAGTTTTATATAACACTTTAACTAACATTGATTATGAATGATATTATTGAAATGCCAGAAGAACACGTTTCAGTCAAAATAAAACTAAGTTACAGCGTTGGAGGCTTGGCAAATGGCTTGTTAAACGGACTTGTATTTGGCAATCTTACTTTTTTTTACCAAGTCAAGCTTGGCGCCGATGCGGGCTTATTAGCGATTGGGTGGTTGATCTTTGCGATTTGGAATACATTAAACGATCCAATAGTGTCTTATTTTGTTGACAATACTCGAACTAAGATCGGCAGAAGAATCCCTTATATTCGTTACGGTTCAATTTTCTATGGTTTAGCGTTCATCTTTTGTTGGTTTCCGATATCGCCCTTGGATAACGAAATTGGTCTTTTTATGAACTTTCTAGCAGCGCTGTTTATACTTGATACAATGTTTACTATTGTAGGAGTGTGCTTTTTTTCGCTTCCGAACGAAATTGCTGTAACCGCTAAACAACGAGCAAGTTTAGGGGTATATAGTGCCGTTGTAGGGTTTATTAATTTAGTGCTTGGATTAGTAATACCGATAATCTTGCTTACAGGTCAAGAGGGGATTCATCCATTGTTCGGGCCAGTGATAATATTTATTGGTTTAGGAAGTTCCTTACTATTATTTGTAACATCTTTTGGGATCAAAGAAAACATGTTTGCTCAACTCCAAGAACACGAGGGCTTTATAGAAGGATTGAGATTAACGTTAAAAAATAAACCTTTCTGGATATTTATGATCCCTGCTTTTCTAATTGGAATTGTCATGCCAATTTTTTCAACAGGAATTCTTTATTACATCGACTATAATATTTCTGGTCAAACTCCGATCTTTGTTTTGTTAGCAATGTTAACAGGGATAGTTTTGGGGATGGTCCTAAACCTAAAAAAAATTGCAACTTGGCAGCCAAAGAAGACGATGATGATAAACGCGCTTTTAATTACTATAGGATTTACTATCTTATTTTTTGTTGGGAACAACGCTATATTAGCAGCATTTCCTTTTCTAATTATTGGAATTGGATATGCGGGAGGTATGGTTGCAATTCCCGTGTTAATGGGAGATGCGATTGATAACGACGAGCTCATCACTGGAAAGCGTAGAGAGGCAATCTATGGTGGTGTAAACGCAATCGTAACAAAACCGGCTATATCAATAGCTAATTTCATATATCTCGCAGTCATCGGCGCTTTTGGATTTGTGGCTCCTATTGGTAGTATCCAACCTCAAACAGACATGGCATTGATCGGGCTTTTATTTGCATTTTGTATTATTCCGGCTATACTTCTAGCTTTCACAGCTTTATTTTTAAGATGGTATCCCCTGGATGGGCCAGAATGGTTAGAGAAGAAAAGATATATCATGGAACTCCACGAAAAGAAGGAGAAGGAGTATCATCAATCTCTAACTGAAAAAAAAAAGTCTAAAACCTAAAACTAATAGTCATTTTTTTCATCCTTTTTCTTAAAACATTTTCTATTTTTCGTTATTGAGCTTAATCAAAAGAGGAAGAATCCAATTTAGCTTCGATAATAACATGTGGCGATAACAGAGAAGAGAAAGGAAGGGAACGACGTATTTGAGCAAAATTATTTAAACAGGGAGAGAATTAAACTCAGTGAGCTTAATAGAGGGCGAAATCCAATGTTAGCTCAAATTATCGTGTTAAATTTCCCTTCTTATAAATAAATAGGATTATGTATTTTAAAATCCTCGCATTATAAAATAAAGGAGTACTAATATCAGTTACGAATTTCATAAAAAATCCGAAATTTTAATTTTAGAACCGTCTTCTGCGGCAACTATTGTTTTAATATTGGTCTCTTCCCGTAATTTTGCGATTTGGCTTGGGATATAATTTTTTGGTGAAAATGGGCTATCCATGTAGCTTCCAAAATGAGTAATTAGCAGACCTTTTAGCGGAGGAGTAATTTTATTTAAATAGGGGATAACCTCGTCTGTGCAAACATGTCGTCGACATTGGATAGAGTCCGGTCTTAGTAAGTTTAACACCAACACATCTACACCCGAAAATTGTTTTGAGAACCCGTCAAAAACTTTTGTATCGCTGGAAAATGCGATCGAATAATTTTCCAGCTTGAATATAACTCCAAAGCCTTCGACCTTAGAGTGAACAGTTTTAGTGCCAACAATTTCAACCCCTTTAAAATCAACCTTTTCGCCAGGTGTAAAGGGAATTATGCGTTCTAGCATGGTTTGGTGATATATTGGGACAAAAGTTAATACTTCTCTGGTTGTTATAAGAGTGCCTTTTTTAAAATAATTATAATTTCTATCGTGGAGTTGTTCTCTCGATGCTTCAATTATAGCACATAAGTCGTTAAAATGATCAATATGTAGGTGAGTAACAATAAAAAGCTCTGTCTTTGTAGGGTCTTCTTTGTATTGATTGATTCGTACTATAGCGCCGGGTCCGGGATCAATATGGGCCTGAGTTTCGTTGAATTTATAAAGAATTCCTCCAGTAGCTCTATATTGCGTTCTAATGTGGTGTCGTCCACCTCCAGAGCCTAAAATCACTAATTCGTCGTTCATAGTTCAGTTCAAGGATAAAAAGTGAGTAGGTTAACTTTAATTCTAAAATTTATTATTTTTCATTAATTCTTGGACCATTACATCAAAAACTTTCTCGACGTTAATTCCCGTTTTAGAAGAAGTCTTTATGTAGTCAATCATATGAAATGCATTCTTTATACTTTTTGCTGATTCGTCATCAACAGCAATAAATTCCTCCAGATCAAGTTTCGTTCCAACAAGTAATATCGGAAGATCAAGATCGTGCATTCTAACTATATTTACCCAATTTAAAATGTGATCGATTTTTGGCATCGTTGTAAGATCAAACAGCAAAAGCGCTCCTTTTGCACCCATTATAAAGGCTTCTAATAAGTGTCGAAAACGTTCTTGACCTCCCAAATCCCAAAGTTGAAGCGTACAATTTCCTACATCCTTATAAATTACTTGTTTAATGAAGAAATCGACTCCAACAGTTGCAATGCTAGAAGCGTCGAAGGTACCGTCAACAAATTTTCTGAGTAGCGTGGTTTTGCCCGCTGCGCCGTCACCTCCAACTAAAATCTTAAAAACGAAGTTCCTCATTTTGTATCGCGTAATTTAAAAATTAATCCTAATTACCTATTTATTATTAATAATACAAATTTGCCCTTTTATTTTATTATATCCAAATTTAGCTAAGTCTTCAAATCATTCGTTAAAATTTCATCGATTTCATTCAAAATCGGTGCTAAATCCTTACTAAGGATTGATTGGATTTTATTTTTTGATATAGTACGATTGTTTATCCTTTTTAGTTCAAGGGTAGAGGCTTCAGATATTTTATGGGCCTTCTTTGCTAATTCCGCAAGTTTTCTATGATTTTCGTTATTCTCATCATAAATTTTTATTGGAATCTCAAACGGGATTTTAAAAATATGCCTTGAACTCTTCTTTATCTGAACTTGTTTTGTCATTAGAGGTGAATTTAGAATTGCTGACAAGTAATATGCTTCGTTTAAATTGCTGGTTGAATAAAAGCTTAAATCTCCAGTAATAAGAAAATCTCCTTGAACGACTGCGGAGTTAACAACTGATCCCGAATTATTATATACTACTTTTATTTTAGAGATTTGACGAGTATTTATTAATTTAGCCCAACGGTTTAGGTTATCCATCAATGATTCGTTCATTGTCGAATCTTTTTTTAGATTTAAATAAATTTCATTAATTTTGTCGTAAAACTTTTTAGCATGCGTACTCAAAGAACCATAATCAAAGCTCAAGTCTTCCTTTTTTAAAGGTAAGAAGACGGTATAGAAGTCAAATACATAAAACTTCACCAATTCAGTACTTTTTATCACTTTAAACAGATAATCTTTTTCAATAATCTCGTTATTGAATTCTATTTTAACCCAAGGTTCTTTAGCTCTCTTGAAAATTCTCGGATCAGGATTTATTGTTATGAGAGAATCATTTCGAACTTTTTTCTTAATGAAGATTAAATTTCTTGGATTTAAATCTGCTCCCTTATGGAA
>JAHLWV010000244.1 GCA_019057735.1 Promethearchaeota archaeon
CCTAATTTTATTGTTTTATTGAAAATAACAAAAAACATTTTTAAGGTTTAACAACAAAAGAATAATTGGTTTAATATTAGAATTATAAACGTATAAACTCTTGACGATTCGAACGTTGGATGCAAAAAAGGTGGAAGATCTAATTTTAGGTGGTAGCTACGAAAAAGCAGCTGATGAGTTATTTAAAGTAATTGAAAATTCTGCGATTTCTGACAAAGAACTAATCTATGACAGCTTAACATTATTAAATAAAATATGTGACAAAACTCCAACAATTTCCTTAAGAACAGTTAGAAACTTAAACAACACTATAAACGACGTGAATTCTTGGGTTAGGTTGGTGTCTTTAGAAATACTTTACCAAATAACCTTGTATCGACCGAATCTACTGATTGATCTAATCGATAAGATTCGGTCACGGTTATTTGACCAAGAATCATCAATTCGACGCTTAGCTGTAAAAATTATGGGAAATTTAATTCTCTCTTTACATATCGATAGGGAGCAACTACAAACCATTATAGAGGAATTTCTGGAAAAATTGATGGATACGGATTGGAAAGTGAAACTTCAAGTCATTAAAACGCTGAAAAAAATTCTGAACCAAGATTATACAAAGATTCGAGAATTCGAACCTTTACTATCGATTGTTATTGTAAATTTGAGAGACGAGGATGATGATGTTGCCAGATCAGCGGCAGAGCTGTTAAAAATACTTGGTACCTATTTTCTCTCAAAAGAAAAAATCACTTATGTCCTACTTAACCTACTCTACAACGAAAAACCGAGAGTAAAAGAGTTAATCATATGGCTTTTCGGAGAAATAGGAAAAGAAAAATCGTCAGAAATTATCCCTATTATTCCTAAGCTTATAAATCTATTAAAAGAAAACAATTATCGAATTCAATTAAGAGTAATTGATTCACTAGTAACAATAGCGGAGAATAATTTTGATCAAATTTGGGCTAATCTAATAACCGCACTCTATACTGGAGATTCTGAGTTTAGAAACGTAGTTATAAACGCTCTATATCATCTATGTCAAAACAATATAATGGAAATTTTTAGTTATATATTTGAGGAATTTGAAAATCCATCAGAAAACGTTCGGAATGGCGTTTCGCTGGTTTTTAAACGTTTATACGAAGAATTTTCAGTCGAGATAGAAAACGAGATTATAAAAATACTTTATACTTTAGAATCAAAATACTGGCGAGAGAGAAAAAAAACAATAATCCTATTACAAAATATCTGCAATATTTTGGAAAGTAAGAAAATAGCGGTCTGGCTTTTTATCGAGCTAGAGAAAAATTTAAAAACTGAAAATGATCCGGATGTAAATGAAGAGATTCTTTATACAATAAAAAACATTAAAACAACATTTCACGATATTGACGAAACAATTCAAGAAGTTAATGAAGATCTAGAGATATTTCGTAAAAAAATTAGTGAATTTCAGAAAATTCCCGCTCAGTTCCGGGAAAAGATGAGTTCCTACATAAAAGAATTCAAATTTCAACAAACTGAAATAGAACTAGATAAAATCTATCGTAAAATATTAAATAAAATTAAGAAGTTTAATAAAAGATTAAACAAGTTCGAGTACAAAAGGCTAGCGTTCAATTTAATTGAAGACTGGGAAGAAACTAAAGTAACCATCATTGACGAACTAAGCATTATTAAAGGATTCATTTCCGAGGTCTTTGAAGAAAAGAAGGAGGAATTTACATCAGATCTAAAATCGAAGATTAAGCTTTTAGAAGATCGTATCAATATATTAAAAGCCCAATATGAATATGCAAGAGATTCTAAATTTTTAGAAACACTCGATGAACAAAGCTTAGAGAATATTGGAAATTCGGATGTCGAAGAAAAATTTACTGAAATCACGCAGGTTAGAAATTATATGTTTAAATTGGATGACGACATTCGGGAAATTCTCGTACATAACGTTGAATTTAACGAAATTTTTAAGTCATTGCTAAGCAAATGGGTCGGATTTAAAATTGAGCTACAAGAATTTTTAAGCGAGCTGGATCGAAAAATAAAAAGCTTGAAAGATAGAATTTTAACTGAAATTCAGGAATCTGATGGAAATCCTGAAGAACAAAAATTAACTCTCATTTCATCTGTATTATTTCAAGGTCACATTCAAGCAATAATTTCGCAGGGTATTGAAGGATTAATAAAATTCAATACCAATTTTGATGGTTTAAAAATTAAGTTGGATACTTTATTAAAAAAAAGTGAGTTTTCTGACGCAAAGAGACTTATAGAAATGAACACTAACCAAATTCAAAATTTTATCGTGGAATACGAGAATCAGATTGATAATATAATAGGCAAACTCACTGATGATAATGATATTTTTAACATGTGGGCAAGACCAACCGTAACTAAATTTGTTTCGTTTAAAGAAGTTCTTATAAATAAATTGAAAAACTTCAATCAAAAGAGTAATGACGAACTTACTCTGAGTCAAATAAAATATTATCTTGATGTGATGAACCCCATCAAATTAGAAAGCCTCGCTTCTTATATTGATGTGAATATTGATGTGCTAAAGGAAAAGATTGTAAAATTTGTAAATAAGAATAAACTTAATGCTCGAATTATAAAAGATAACCTCTATTCACCAAAAATAGAAGATATTGTCGAACCAAAAGATATTCTTTTGTTTAAGAATTTAAAAACAATTGGGAATAAGCTCTATTTTAACTTCAAATTAAATAATCCTACAAATTTACTTTTTTCAGATTTACAAATCTCTCTTAAGACCCCTGATTATTTAACTTTTCTTCGAAGCGAAAGTTTTCCTAAATATCTTTATCTCAACAAATTAAAGCCTGGAAATGTTTTTAAATTCAATTATGTCTTAAAATTGCAGCATGATATAAAAAAAAACATAGCAGATCCCTCAGTTGACGAAGTAAATCTTAATATTTATTATAAGGATCCATTCGACATCACACGAAAAATTACAAAAAAAATGTCTCTCCTTTTACCTTAATATTTTATACGACTTTTTTTTTGGAAAGATAAAAAACTTCCTTTATTTATCGAAAAATAAATAACTTATAGCAAAAAAATTAAAATATCCGACTTCTTATTTTATCGATAACTAATTAAGGAAAAAAATAAATTTTTTCAAATCAAGTCGTGAGGTGAATGCTACAAGAAGAAGAGAGTTATCGACTAACGCTCCAAACGAAATTATTCGGATGAAACTGTAAATTAGACTCCAAAAAGTTAAGCGAACTTCTAAATAACGCTGGTTTAGTTGGAGATATTGAGGATTCAGCAATATTACCCGTTCCAGGCACTGACTTAGTAATGGTGAAAAACATTGATGTCTTTACCCCAATTATTGACGAACCAGAAATAATGGGGGAAATAGCCGCAGCTAACGTAACCAACGATGTATTTGCGCTAAATGTTCCAGAAATCTCAGGTATGCTTGTATTTCTCGGGATCAAAAAAAATACGCCTATGTACATCGCAGAAGGGATATTGGTTGGAATCAGAAACTTTATCGAAAACAAAATTGACTCAAAAGTACTAGGCGGCCATACAATCTACTCAGGATGGCCTCTTATTGGTGGAGAAGCTTCTGGATTCGTTAATAAAGACAAAATAATTAAAAAGAATTACGTAGTAGACGGGGATACATTAATACTGACCAAGCCCGTAGGAAACCAAGCAATCATGGCAGCATACCGATTACAGAAAAACAACCCTGACCTTTTAAAGGCTTTTTCTAAAGAAGAAATTGATAAATCAATAGATTTAGCAGTAGAGTATATGACTATGCCTCTCCAAAGCGTTGTAAAAGCTATCCACATGTATGAAGATGTATCTTTCGTGCATTCAATGACAGATGTTTCTGGATTTGGACTCTCTGGACACTTAAAAGAGATGCTTCAAAATTCAAAGCTATCAGCTGAAATCAAGAAGGTTCCGATATTTAAACTAACTAAGGAGTTAGCATACGAATTTGGTTACAAATTTGACGAATGTGAAATGCCTGAAACTGCGGGTGGAATGCTACTATCCGTGGATCATGAATATGCCGAAGAGTTTTCAGAACGACTCGACAACGAATTTCACGTGTCTAATTGGATTGTTGGATCAATCGATAACATAGATGACCCTCGGCGTGTCCGCGTTTCAAAAAACGTAGAACATGTCGAAATAACTGAAATCTAACGATGTTAATGAAATAAGCTAAAACACGCTAAGTGGCTGCTTATTGAAAATTTCCGTTGCGATACGGCATCGATACTATCATCTATTTGTATTTTATCAATTGAAAATTGTTTAATTCTTCTTATGTTTTGAATTTGATATATTTCTATACTTCCACTCTTTCAAGTACCATTTCAAAAAAATAGTTGAAACACCTAAAGAATTTCTCTTTTGATAAAAGAAATCTTCAATTTTTTTTTGTTTTACCCGGAAATTAA